>CBJNAS010000509.1:0-2414 GCA_966434565.1 uncultured Phenylobacterium sp. | reverse complement strand
AGCGGGGTCACGCTCGCCGTCCGTTCCGCGCCGGCCAGCCGCAGGCTTGCGCGGCAGGGCTCGCCGCGGCGCGCGGCGCCCAGGGCGGCGAACAGGCTGGCGGCCGAGGCGCCGGCCTTCGGCAATCGCGGGGCCTCGCCCACGCCCTCGCGCCAGGCGCGGTTCATGGCCACGATCCGGCCGTCGGGCGCGGCCAGCACCGCGGCCTCGCCGAGGGCGTCGAGCAGGCGCTCGGCCGACAGCTCCGGCTCGGCGGCCGGCTCCGCCGAGCCGCGCAGCACGAACAGGCCGAGGCACGCCACGCCCGCCAGGCCCGCCAGCAGCATCAGCGTCGCCAGCAAGACCGGGCTGGAGTGCAGCGCCACCCAGGCCGTGAAGCCGACCGCGAGCAGGAAGAATCCCACCGCCGCGCCGGTCAGGGCGTCCATGCGGCGGCGCTCGCCCCCCGAGCGGTGCACACCGCTCGAGACACCTTCGAGTTCGAGCATTTTCTTCGCCGAACCGGTGTCCACTTCGGCGGAAAATGCTCTGGCGGATGGCTGCTCGGCCATGGTCAGGCTCGAAAGATTCCCCTGCGCGCCCAAGGCGCTCTGGCGGCCCATCGAATCACTCATCACGATTGTCTCACAGCGGACGTGCTGTCGCACGCCGACGGCTCTGCTTCAGGATGAAACCGATGATCTTGGCCACGGCTTCGTAGTGGGCGGACGGGATCATCTCGTCGATCTCCACCGAGGCGTAGAGGGCGCGGGCCAGCGGCGGGTCCTCGATCACCGGCACCTTGTGCTCCTCGGCGACCTCGCGGATCTTCAGCGCCAGCGCATCCAGGCCCTTGGCCACGCACAGGGGCGCCTCGTCCTCGCCCTGAACATACTTCAGCGCCACGGCGTAGTGGGTCGGGTTCATCACCACCACCGTGGCCTTGGGCACCGCCTGCATCATCCGCCGCCGCGCGCGCTCGGCGCGGATCTGCTTCTGGCGGGCCTTCACGTGCGGATCGCCCTCGGTGTTCTTGAACTCCTCCTTCAACTCTTCCTTGCTCATCTTCAGGCGCGACATGAACCGCTGCCTCTGGATGAACCAGTCGGCCCCGGTGATCACCAGCAGCAGGGCCAGCACGGCGAACACCAGCCGCTTCAGGATCTCGGCGACGAAGGGCAGGATCGCCGCCGGCTCGACCGTCGCCAGCTGTTGCAGCTCGGCGAGGTGCGGCTTCAGCATCCACCAGGCCAGCGCGCCGGTGATCACCACCTTCATCAGGGACTTGCCGAACTGGATCAGCCCGTCGAGGCCGAACAGCCGCGACAGGCCCTTCAGCGGCGACAGCTTGGAGAAGTCGGGCTTCAGCTTGTCAGGCGTGAACATCAGCCCGGTCTGCAGCAGGTGGCCGGCCGCGCCGGCCGCGCCGGCCGACAGCACCACGATCAGGATCACCGGCAGGGCGGCGTCCAGCACGTGGCGGGCGACGGCCATCCCGCCCTGGCCCTCGATGGCGATCGCGTCAGGATGGGCCAGGAACGGCAGCAGCTGGACCGCCAGATTGCGGCAGATCCAGCCGCCGAGGCTGGCCAGCACCGCCGCCGTCGCCGCCAGCGAAGCGAGCTGGGGCAGCTCGGGCGTCTTGGGAACGTCGCCCTGCTGGCGCGCCTGTTCGAGCCGGCGGGGTGTCGGCGCCTCTGTGCGCGAACCGGAGTCGTTTTCCTCCGCCATGGCCTAGCCGAACACCTGCAGCAGGTCGCGGTAGCGATCGATGAAGACCATGCCGATCACCCCCAGGCTGAGGGCGAAGATCGACAGGCTGGTCAGCACCAACAGCGGCGAGGCGACGAAGAACACCTGGAACTGCGGCATCACCCGGCCGACCAGGCCGGTGGCGATGTTGAACACCAGGGCGAACACCAGCACCGGGGCGGCCAGCTGGACGCCCAGCGCGAACGAGCGGCCCACCGTCCGGATCGCCAGGAAGCCCGCGTCGCTGACCGGCACGGCCTTGTGGAACGGAAAGATGCCGTAGGAGCGCACGATCGCCTCGATGAAGAGGCGGTGCAGGCCGGTGGCCATGATCAGCACCAGGGCGAGCAGGCCAAGGAAGGTCCCCAGTGTGGTGGAGGGCGTCGCCTCGGTCGGGTTGGCGGTCTGGGCGAAGGACAGGGTCGTGGTGATCGAGACCACCTCGCCACAGACCGCCAGGGCGTTCATGAACAGCCGCAGGATGGCGCCGATCATCAGCCCGATCAGCGCCTCCTTGATGATAGCGCCGGCCAGGTCCGCCACGGTCCCGGGCTCCACAGGCGCGCCCGCGCCCAGCACCGGATAGAGCGCCAGCGTCATGACGAAGGCCATCGACAGCCGGACCCGGGCCGGGATGAAGGCCTCGCCGATGCCGGGGATCAGCATGACGATCGCCGCCAGCC
>CBJNAS010000508.1:0-2416 GCA_966434565.1 uncultured Phenylobacterium sp. | reverse complement strand
ACGCGTGAGGCTGGATGGCAAAGTGGCGATCGTGACTGGCGCCAGTCGGGGCATCGGCAAGGGCATCGCGCAGCGGTTGGCCGCCGAGGGCGCGTGCGTTGCCATCACCGCCCGTGGCGTCGAGGCGCTCCACGAGACGGCGCGGGCGATCGAGTCGGCCGGCGGGTCGGTGCTGGCGGCGCCTGGCGACGCCGGTGCGCCGGGTGACGTCGACGCGCTGTTCGACCAGGTCCTCAGCCGCTGGGGCGCCGTCGACATCCTGGTCAACAACGCTGCCTGGGCTTCGCCTCAGGCCCACTTCCTGGACATGGATCTGCGGCACTGGGAGGCGGTCATCCGCGCCAACCTGACCAGCGTCTACCTGCACTGTCACCGCGCCGCGAACATCATGGTCGACCACGGCACGCGCGGGTCGATCATCAACATCAGCTCGTTCGCCGCGGCCCGCTCCCATCGCAACATGGCCGCCTACGACGCGAGCAAAGGTGGCATGGAGGCGATGACACGCGCCATGGCCATCGACCTGGCGCCCTTCGGTATTCGCGTGAACGTGGTTGGGCCAGGCGCCATCCACACGGAGGAGTTCGACGCGCGCGGGGAGGAGAGCATGCGCAGGCGTGGCCAGGCGGTGCCACTCGGACGCGTGGGCTTTCCAGCGGAGGTGGCCGGCGCGGTGGCGTTCCTGGCCTCGGACGACGCGAGCTACATCACCGGCCAGACGCTGTATGTGGACGGCGGCGCACTGGCGCAGCTTCGAACCCCACAGGTGGACTCGCCGCTGCCGGACTCCGTCAAGGCGCGCCTGCAGAGCTGACGCCAGCGCTTGCCGCTGGCCGGGCCGCGTAGTACGGTGAATTGAAGAGTCCGACGCCCCGGGCCGGCCGCGTGTCAGGATTGGCCCTGCCCGCACGCCGTCGGAAGTGGAGGTGATCGGGTTCATGGCCGCGACCGAGACTGGCGTTCCTCTCAGCCGGCGCGCCTTCGTCCGCCTGCTCGGCATTGCTGCCGCAAGCGGCGTCTTCGCGGCGTGCTCGCCCAATGCTCCACCCGAGCCAACTGCGCCCAGCGCCGCGCCGACCACCGCTCCGGCCGCGCGGTCCACCGCGGCTCCGGCCGGGGGCGCTGCCGCCTCGACCCCGGCCACCAGCGGCGCTCAGCCGGCCGCCGCCAGACCAACCAGCTTCAAGGAAGCCCCAGCCCTGGCCGACCTGGTCAAGCAGGGCAAACTGCCGCCGGTCGAGCAGCGGCTGCCGGAGAACCCGATGGTTGTCCAGCCGATCGAGGAGATCGGCCAGTACGGCGGCACCTGGCGCCGGGCTTTCACCGGCGTGGCTGACTTCCACGCCTACGGCCGGACAGTCTATGAGTCCATGCTGCGCTGGCCGCGCGACCCCAAGGACCCCATCGGCCCCGGTCTGGCCGAGAAGTGGGAGTTCAGCCCGGATGGCAAGCAGCTCACGCTGACCCTTCGCAAGGGACTGAAGTGGTCGGATGGCGAGCCGTTCACCGTCGACGACATCCTCTTCTGGTGGAACGACATCGCGCTGAACAAGGAGCTCTCGGCGGCGCCGCCCTCGGAGTGGGTCGTCAACGGCGAGCCGATGCAGGTCGAGAAGCTGAGCCCCGAACAGGTTCGCCTGACGTTCGCCGCGCCCAATGGCCTGGCGGTGCAGATGCTGGCCTTCCACGGCAACCAGTGGCCGCTGAACTTCGAGCGCTTCGGTTTCTTCGCTCCGGCGCACTACCTGAAGCAGTTCCACCCCAGGTACACGCCCAGCATCACCGACTACCAGCTGTTCAACGAGAAGGCCGACGACCTCAACCCGGACCGCCCGGCGATGACCTCGTGGCGTGTGACGTCCTGGAAACCCGGTGATCGCGCCATCGTCGCCTCGCGCAACGCCTACTACTGGAAGGTCGATCCTCAAGGCAATCAACTGCCGTACATCGACGAAGTCCGGCTGGATCTGGTCGAAAACACCGAGGCCTTGAACCTCAAGGCCATCAATGGCGAGCTCGACATGCAGTTCCGGCGGATCGACATTTCGAAGTATTCGCTGCTCCAGGAGAACAAGCAGCGGGGCGATTACCGCGTGCTCCGCTGGCCCGATGCCAACGGCTCGCAGACGGCATTTTTCGTCAATCAGACCTACGACAACGACGACCTGCGCCCGATCTTCCAGAACCTCAAGTTCCGGCAGGCGCTGTCGTATGCCATCAACCGCAAGCGGATCAACGAGGGTACGTTCTTTGGCCTCGGCAAGGAGCGCAACGCGACGCTCATCCCGGAGTCGCCGTACTACGACCCGAGCACCGAAACCGAGTTCGCCGAGTTCGATCAGGCCAGGGCTAACAGCTTGCTGGACGAGATCGGGCTGAAGAAGGGCGCCGACGGATTCCGCACGCTGCCGGACGG
>CBJNAS010000507.1:0-2422 GCA_966434565.1 uncultured Phenylobacterium sp. | reverse complement strand
GTACGAGGCCCTCGTGAAGCGCCTCGAGGCCGCCCCGGCCATCGCCGCCGAGTAGGGCGCAAGACCCGAGATCTCCAAGGCCGCGGGCCAGACCCGCGGTCCCTTTCTAACGCGGGGGACTCTCGTCGGGGTCGTCCGGCGCGGCGTTGAAGGGCGCGACGAGCGCCGCCAGCACGGCCGCGAACGGAGCCTCGCCGGCTTCGAACGCCTCCATATGGCGGGCCACTTCCCCAGCGGCCTCGTTCAGCTCCACGCGACGGGCGCGCTCGCGCTCGAAGTCGATGACGGCGGCTGCGGGCGTGTCCGCAACCTGACCGCGAGATGGCATGCGGCAAGGCATGGCGCAGTCTACCGCAAGTAACATTTCTTGGCTTGGCGAAATCATCGCGCGATCTCACAGTGCCGTAATCGGCGACCCCGCACGGGCCTTGCAGTCACGCTCGACATGACTGGAGCCGTTCCTATCTCCTGTCGCCAGTCGGAGGAGGATCGGAGATGTCGGGGATGGATCCAGAGCGCGCCCGTGCGCACCAGGCCTGGCGTAACGCCGAACGGATCAAGCGTCTCTCAGACCGTCTGATCGGCTGGGGCCCCTTCGGCCTGGGCCTCGACGGCGTGCTCGCCTGGGTTCCAGGCGCGAACCTGTTGTACAGCCTCGGGGCTGGTGGGCTCCTGGTCTACGAGGCGGTGCAGGTGCGGGCGTCCGCCCCGACGCTGGCGAGGATGGGCTTCTACATTGCCGCGAACAGCGCGCTCACCGATTTCCCGATCGTGGGCTGGGCGCTCGACACGCTCTTTCCCGGCCACCTGCTCGCGGCGCGCGCCCTGCAGCGGGACATCGAAAAGCGGTTTGGCCGCCCGCCGCTCGCCGCCGGCTGGCCTGATTGGACGGCGTCGCGCCGCGGCTGGCGCATCTGGCGGCCGTTGAGCCTGTAGCGACGTGAGCTCGTCAGGCTCAGCTTGCGCGGCGGTCGGAGTCGACGTCGAACTCGGCCTGGGCGAGCAGGCGCGCGACGATCCGCCTGGCTTCGTCCAGGTCATGCGCGGGCTTTTGCCGGATGATGTCCTGACCCGCGCGGATCACCACGGCGTAGGCCAGCGCGCTGGTCGGGGTCTCCACGACGGTCGCCTGTATCATCCCGGAACGCCTTCTCCTGCTCCAGGCGAAGCCGAGCAACCTCGGCGCCAGTAGCCAGGCCGTTCAGCTGCGTCGGCCGCCGTTCGGCCTGGCTGCGAAGTCGGCCCGCGCATCTGCGAGCAGCCGCTCCAGCAGGCGGTCGGCTTCGTCCATGGTGGAAGCTGGCTCGCGTCGCAAGATCGCGCGGTGGGCCCGGATCACGACGGCGTAGGGCAGGGCGCTGCCCGGCGTTGCGATCACCACACCCTTGACCATTCCTGACTCCAGAGGCCCCCGCCCGACGCGACGTTGCAAGTCTGACCCCCGGGGCGGACCGCCCGGAAGCGGCTTTGTGCGACTCCAGGTCGCAAACGCGCCGGCGTTCATATCTTGTGCACCGCGGCGCGATCGCTGCGCGCCGGTCGCCCTCGTGACGTCGGGGCGTGCGGACGCTTGCCGACTTAGCGGAATGTTTGCTGCTGCGACACAATGCACCTTGTGGCTGTGCGCCACTCCAGGTTAGAGAGCGCATCCCCGATGTGCAGCAACGCCGTTGCCCGCCGGATCGGCGATCTTCCCGACATCCCGTGCAAGTGGACGCCTGGGGCCGAATCGTATCTGTCAAATGTAAGATTTTTTTCCTCAAGCTTACGGTACGCTTTTAGCCGGCTCTGGGCTTGGCGATCGGCGCTCCTTCAAGGAAGCGCCCCGCGGCCCCGATCCAAATCGGCCCTCGCAAGAAGGCCATGGCATCAGGGGATTCGTCCGCCGTCCTCGGGGGAGGAAACTTAAATGACGTCCTGGAGCGACGAACTCCCAGGCTCGAAGCGGCTGAAAGTCGCCGAAAGCCGAAATCGCGGCAGGCCAAATCGCGGCCGGCTTGTCGCCGACGCACCGCCCGAAGCCGATGACCTCGCCAGGACCATCAAGGTCTGGCCGGCCGGCTTGCGGCTGATCCTCGTGGTCGCCCTCTCGGCGGCCTTGTGGGTGGCGATCATCGTGGGCCTCAGGCGAGTCTTCCTCGGCTGAGCGGGGCGCGCGGTCTCGACTGGATCGCGCGAACGACCTGAACAAGCGCAACCGTAGATCTATTGTGCGGCAATTTTGCGGCGCCTACGCCTGAGCAGGGGGTGCGCCGGTCTGGTCGCATCGATCTTCTCGGGAAGCTCCGGCATAACGCCTGCACAAGCCCCTGGCCGTCCCGGAATGGAGCGGTCCACGGCTGAGCCTGCCTTGCTCGAGGAGCCAATATGTCGAAATCCACCGTGCCGGGTCTGGAGCCTGCGCCGACGAAGAACCGGTCTC
>CBJNAS010000506.1:0-2433 GCA_966434565.1 uncultured Phenylobacterium sp. | reverse complement strand
GCGCTCTGCCTCTATCACGACCAGGCGCTGATCCCGGTGAAGATGCTGGACTTCTGGGGCGGGGTGAACGTGACCCTTGGCCTGCCGATCGTGCGCACCTCGCCCGACCACGGAACCGCCTTCGACATCGCCGGCCAAGGCGTGGCGCGGCCAGACAGCCTGGTGGCGGCGATCCGGCTGGCGCACGCCATCGCCGCCCGACGCGCCCAAGGCGCAAGCAGAGGCGGATGAGCCCGACGCTCGCCAGCCTGCCCCCGCTGCGGGAGAGCCTCGCAGCGCACGGCCTCCTGGCCCGCAAGTCCTTCGGCCAGCACTTCCTGTTGGACCTCAATATCACCCGCAAGATCGGCCGCCTGTCCGGCGTCGGCGAAGGCGACCGGGTGATCGAGGTGGGTCCGGGTCCCGGGGGCCTGACCCGCGCCCTGCTGGAGACCGGCGCCCAGGTCACGACAGTGGAGAAGGACGAGCGTTTCCGGCCGCTGCTGGAGGAGCTGGCGGCGGCCTGTCCCGGGCTCGCCCTGGTGTTCGACGATGCGTTGCGAGTCGAGGAGGCGGCGCTGACGCGTGGACAGCCGGCGCATCTGGTCTCCAACCTGCCCTACAACGTCGGCACCGCCCTGCTCATCAAGTGGCTGACGGGGCCATGGAAGCCGGCGACGCTGACCCTGATGTTCCAGCGCGAGGTTGCCGACCGCATCACCGCGGCGCCAGGACAGAGCGCCTATGGTCGGCTGGCGGTGCTCGTCCAGGCCACCAGCTCGGCCCAGCGGGTGATGGACGTTCCGGCCCGCGCCTTTACCCCCCCGCCCAAGGTCGAGTCCGCCGTGGTTCGCCTGATCCCGCGATCCGACGCCCCGGATGCCGCGACTTTGCGGGCCCTGGAGCGAGTGACCGCCGCCGCCTTCGGCCAGCGGCGCAAGATGCTGCGTTCGAGCCTGAAGCCGCTCGGGGGGGAGACGCTTATCCTGGCCGCCGGCTTGGATCCGGCCGCGCGCGCCGAGACGGTGGACCTGGCGGGCTATTTTCGCCTGGCCGCAGGTCTGCGAGCCGCTTCAGGCGATTGAGAGCAGCGCCTGGGCCTTGTGCGTCAGCGCCCAGCGGCTGAGACAATCGGCGTCCTTCGCCGGCCGGCCCTCCCAGCCGAGAAAGTCCAGCCAGCCCCGCTTGCCCAAGGCGAAGCACCGTCGTTCTCGGGCGAAGCCCCCTTCGAGACGCGCGCCCTCGTGATAGAGCACATTCACCAGGCGCCCCTCGGGTAAGGCCTGCAGCAATAGCTCGCGGCTCGGAGGAGAAAGGCTGTCGAGGTCCATCGGTCAGTACGCTCCGACTTGCTATTCGAGCTAGCCGCCGAGTCCCAGGTTTAGGCAATCGCCAAGCCACCCGCTCTGTGGATGGACGCGAGCTTGGCTGGGGACGAGCCGTGAGCAGTTCGCTTCGTCCCGGTGCGGACTACTTTTTGTCGAGCAGCAGCTGGCCTTCACGGCGCAGCCGGCTGCGCACCTTGTTCGCCATCAGGCCGAGCAGGCTGGGCAGCACGACCTCCAGCCGGATCGCCGCGTCCTCGACGTCGATGAACCCTGAGATCCGCTGGCCGATGGCCTCGAAGGCGAAGCTGAGCCGGTCGCCGCTCCAGGACCGGGTCAGCAGGCCCGCCGCCGCCCCCATGCGCCGCGAGAAATGGGCCAGGCCCTCGTCGATCCGCCGGCGCGCCTCGGCGCGGCCGAGGTCGTGGGGAATGGTGAGCGTGATGGCCTTGCTCATGACCTAAGAACGGCCCGGCCGGGCTTGGGGGTTCCGCCGACGCAGGATAACACCGCACCATGCACGAGGACCGCACGCTCTTCGGCCAAGGACGATACCCCGATACCGGCCCGCTGGCGGTGGCGGCGCGCCTGGCCTTTTTGCTGGCGGTGCTGGCGATCCCTGTGGCGGTCTTCCTGCCGCGCCATCTCGTGCCGCGGCTCCTCTATTCGCATTATTTGGAGCATTTCGCCGCCTTCTATGTCGCCTTGCTGGCGGCGCTGGGCGCCATGCCGCGCACGCCTCTGCGCCGGCTGGGCGCGGCCTTCGTCCTCTTCGCCACAGCCCTGGAGTCCACCCATCTCTTCGCTGGCGCAAAGTTCCGCCCGCTGCTGGACAACTGGGTGGCGGACCTGGGCGGGCTGGCCGCCGCCGGAGCGCCGGTGGTGATCGAACGTTTCCGCCGCCGCTTCCCGGTGCAGAGCGCGGAAGACCCGACGACCGGTTAGCCGAACCAGCGCCGGTCGCGGACGCGAAGATTGTTCTGCACGTTGCGCACGCCGTCGACGTCGGCGATGTCCTCGATCCGGCGCTTGTCCTCCTTGCGCCGCACGGTGCCGTTCAGCGTCACCTCGCCGTCCTCGACCGAGACATCGAGGTCGCGCAGGTCGAGCCCGCGCTGGTCCTCCAACC
>CBJNAS010000505.1:0-2438 GCA_966434565.1 uncultured Phenylobacterium sp. | reverse complement strand
TCTACAAGGCCACCCACGTGCCGGTGGGCGAGGACCAGAAGCAGCACCTGGAGCTCACCCGCGACATCGCCGGCAAGTTCAACCACGACTTCGAAGCCCCCGGTTTCTTCCCGCTGCCGGAGCCGCTGATCCAGGGGCCCGGCGCGCGGGTCATGTCGCTGCGCGACGGCGGCGCCAAGATGTCGAAGTCGGACCCATCCGACTATTCGCGGATCAACCTCGTCGACGACACCGACGCCATCGCCCAGAAGATCAAGAAGGCCCGCACCGACCCCGAGCCCCTGCCCGCCACGGTCACGGAGCTGGAGGCCCGCGCCGAGGCCAAGAACCTGGTCGGCATCTATGCGGCGCTGGCCGGCCGGACCTCGGCCGAGGTGCTGGCGGAGTATGCGGGCCAGGGCTTCGGCGCCTTCAAGCCGAGGCTGGCCGAGCTGGCGGTCGAGAAGCTCGCGCCGATCGGGGCGGAAATGCGCCGCCTGCTGGACGACCCCGCGGAAATCGACCGCATCCTGGAAGCCGGCGCCGAGCGCGCCCGCGAGATCGCCGCCCCCACCATGGCCGAGGTGCGCAGGCTGGTGGGGTTCTGGGCCGGGTAGGACGTTCCGCCAAATCCGGCGCTTCGCTGCGGCGCTGTATGCGGTTGAAAGGCCCGGGGCGTGGCTCGCCCCCGCCACCGCGCGCTCTTCGCTTCGCTCGGCCCGCGGTCCCCCCTCCCTCGCTGCGCGGTGGAGGTAAGGCTATCTAATTCTGCTGTCGACGCTCCAGCTTGCGCCTGGGCCGCGGGCGGGCCACATCTCCGAACATGTTCATCCAGACCGAAACCACGCCCAATCCCGAGGTGCTGAAATTCCTGCCCGGCCGCGAGGTGATGGGCGAGGGCGCGCGCGACTTCCGCGACGCGGACGAGGCGCAAGCCTCGCCGCTCGCCGCGGAGATCTTCGACATCGACGGCGTGCGCCGGGTCTATTTCGGTCCCGACTTCCTGACGGTGGAGAAGACGGCGGACGCCGACTGGGCCTACCTGAAGGCGCCGATCCTGGCCGCCGTCATGGATCACTTCACCTCGGGCGCGCCACTGTTCGCCGGGGAAGGGGAGGGCGCGGCCGGCCATTCGGATACCGAATACGAAGGCGAGACCGCCCAGATCGTGGCCGAGATCAAGGACTTGCTCGACACCCGCATCCGGCCGGCGGTGGCCCAGGACGGCGGCGACATCCTGTTCGACCGGTTCGACGCCGACACCGGCGTGGTGTGGCTGAACATGCGCGGCGCCTGTTCCGGTTGCCCCTCCTCCACCGCGACGCTGAAGGCGGGCGTCGAGAACATGCTCAAGCACTATGTGCCCGAGGTCACCCGGGTCGAGCAGACGCTCTGACCCGCTCCCGATGATCGTTCTCGGCCTCGACACCTGCCTCGCCGCCTGCTCGGTGGCGGTGCTCGACGGTGAGCGCGTGCTCGCGCACGCGTCCGAGGCCATGGCGCGCGGCCACCAGGAGCGGCTGGCCCCCATGGCCGAGCGGGTCATGGCGGAGGCCGGGCTGCCGTTCGCCGCCGTGCAGCGCATCGGCGTCACCGTCGGCCCGGGCTCCTTCACCGGGCTGCGCGTCGGCCTGGCCTTCGCCAAGGGCCTGGGCGCGGCCCTGGGCGCGCCGGTGGCCGGCGTGGGCCTGCTGGAGACGCTGGCGGCCGAGGCCCGCGGCCTGGTGTTCGCCGCGGTCGATGCCCGGCGCGAGCAGGTCTATCTGCAGGGCTTCGAGGACGGCCGTCCGCTGATGGCCCCGGACGCGCTGGAGCTCGGGACCGCCGCCGCCCGCCTGGCGGAGATCGCCGGCGGCCGCCCGTTGACCCTGGTCGGCTCCGGCGCGCCGCTGTTGGCGGACTTCGCGCCGGGGGCGCGGATCCTCACCCCCGCGGGGGCCGACGCGCGCCGGGTGGCCGCGCTTGCCGCGGCGCGACCGCCCACGCCGGCCCGGCCCCTCTATCTGCGCGCGCCCGACGCCCGGCTGCCGGCGTGACGCTCGGCCCTAGGCTCTCCTGGGCGACGCCGGCGGACGCGCCCGCCATGGCAGCGGCGCACGCCCAGGCCTTCGCGGCGCCCTGGGACGCCGCCGCCTTCGCCGAGCTGATGGCGGGCCCAGGGGTCTTCGGCCTGCTGGCGGGCGACGAGCCGCCGCTAGACCATTCGCAGCCGAAGTGGACGCCGGTTCGGCGTAGCGAATGGTCCGATTCTAAAAACTTATGCGCATTCGGCGGTTCATCCGAACCGGCGAATGCGCTGGGCGTCATTCTCTGCCGTGTGGTCGCCGGCGAGATGGAGGTGCTGACCGTGGGCGTCGCGCCCGCCGCCAGGCGAACGGGCGTGGGACGGGAGCTGACGGCTTGTGGGCTGTATACAGCTCCCCCGGCGGGGGGGGAGGCCTGGTTCCGGGCGGTGGCAG
>CBJNAS010000504.1:0-2444 GCA_966434565.1 uncultured Phenylobacterium sp. | reverse complement strand
CCCCGCGCGAGGAGCGCGTGCTGCGCATGCGCTTCGGCATCGGCATGAACACCGACCACACCCTCGAAGAGGTCGGCCAGCAGTTCTCGGTCACCCGCGAGCGCATCCGCCAGATCGAGGCCAAGGCGCTGCGCAAGCTGAAGCACCCGAGCCGCTCGCGGAAGCTGCGCAGCTTCCTGGACAGCTGATCGCCTGAACGCCCCCTCAGTCGCCTTCGGCGACAGCTCCCCCGCAAGCGGGGGAGCACCTTGGCGTTCGGGTCCTCCACCGCGAAGCGGGGGAGACGGAGGGAGCGTTCCTTACGGGCGCTCAATGCCGGAACCCCCAGGCGATCTGGAACAGGCTGAGCACGATCTCTACGGCGATCAGCACCACCACGATGATCTCCAGCCGGAGCGAGCGCTCGGTGTCCATCAGGTCGGTGATCAGGCGCGCGGTCTGGCCGATCAGGTTGAGCTTGCGGTCGAGAATGCCGGCGCGCTCGATCAGCTCGTACTCGTCTTCCAGCCGCGCATAGAGCCGCTCCAGGTCCGGCCGGTCCCACAGCAGGTCTGGCTTTTCGCTCACCGCGACGCGGCCGGAGACGCGGTGCTGCACCAGGAGCGCCTGGCCGAGCAGGCGGATCATCAGCCGGCGACCGGCCGGCCGGTGGCCCTTCTCGGCGAGCTGGCGGGCCCACGGCTCGATCGAGTCCAGCACCTCGGCCACCTGGCGCTCGTCGTGGGCGAGCGCCGCGCTCTTGGCCAGCGCGTCGGCCACCACCAGCATCCGCTCCGGCGAGAGGTCGGCGACGCGCACCACCCCGTCGGGGTCGGCGCGCTCGTCGCGGCCGTCGAGGGGGGCCAGCCGAACGGTCTCCTCCTCGCGGAGCGGAAACGGCCCGCTGACCCGGGGCGCGACGCCGCGGATCACCTCGTCCTCGGCCAGCATGCCCAGGCCCACCAGCACCACCACGCCGTAGCGGAACACCACCGCCATGCCCGCCTCGCCCACCCGGAACGCCAGCGGCGTCGCCGAGAGCGCGTCGTGGCGCTCCAGCCCGGCCGTGTCGATCCGCTCGCCCAGCAGCACGGCCCGGGCGGTCAGTGGCGCGAAGCGGGGCTCGGCGTCCTTGGGCATGGCGAGAGCATAGCATTCTCCCTCGCCTTCATGCGGAGGGACAGCTCGCCCCCCGGGTTCGGCCGAAGGCCGGCCCAAGGACAGGCTCCGGCGACCAGGGTGGAGAAGTCGCGATCAAGCTCCGAAATTCGGCGACAGGCCCACTCTGCCCCACCCAGGCCGCTTTACCGCCAGCCGTAGTTGAAGCTCACCGAGATCCGCTCGGTGCGGGCCGCGTTCATCGGCACCTCGTGGCGCAGCCAGCTTTCCCACATCAGCACCGTCCCCGGCGCGGGCTGCAGGTAGACGAACGACCGGTGCGCTTCGTCGGCGTCGTGGCGCCTGGGCGGGGCGGCCATCATCATGGGCAGCCGGGGATCCTCGAACTTCAGCGCGCTCGCGCCCGGCGGGATCACCACATAGGCCGTCCCGGAGAGCACGCTGTGCGGATGGATGTGGCTGGTGTGGGCCGCGCCGGGCTTCAGGACGTTGACCCACAGGCTGTCCAGCTTCAGCCGCCCGCCCTGCAGGTCGTACTGCAGGGTCTCGGCGAAAGCCGCGGCGTGGCGGTCGAGCTTGCGGCGCAGCTGGTCGAAGACGCTCACCCGCTGCGGCAGGTCGTTCAGGGAGGCGTAGGAGGTGTAGCCGCCATAGCCGTTGGCCTTGCACCAGGCGCGGCCCGCCTTGTCCTCCGCCGCCAGCATCCGGCAGCCCGTCTCCAGCTCGGCCAGGAAGGCCTCGAAGCGGTGCGCGCCGTTCAGGCTCGCCTCGTAGATCGGCGTGGGGAACAGGGTGTGCAGCGCCATGCCCCAGGCGCTAGACGGCAGGGCGGCGGGAGTCAAAGGCGGATCGTCGGCTTCAGCGGCGCTGCACGTCCATCAGCGCGCGCCAGGTCTCGCTGGTGAAGGCGACCACCTTGGCGCTGGCGGCGAACAGCTCGGTGGCGAGCGTCTGCTCGACGCACTCCTGAACGACGTCGGCGCCGCCGGACCCGGCCGCGACCCGGGCAGCGGATGCGGCGAGGCGGCTCTCGGCGGTCATCATGCCGTAGCGGGCGATGCTGAGCGGATCCATGGCGGTCGCACCTTTTTCGGATGGGCCCAAGACTGCCCGATGCGGGTTAAGTCCTCGCGACCAATTCTGGTGAACCGATGCCGCGCGCGCCTTAACCCACGGTGCGACGGGAGCTGAGGAGGATCATCATGTTCAGAGCCGTCGCTGTGTTCGGAGGCCTGGTTCCGGGCCTCCTCCTTGCCGTGGCCGCCGCGGGCGCGGCCGCCCAGCCGCAGACCAACCGTCCGGGCCTGGCCACGGTCTGCGTCGACGCGAACGGAGAGCTGCGCGCG
>CBJNAS010000503.1:0-2447 GCA_966434565.1 uncultured Phenylobacterium sp. | reverse complement strand
GAGCGCAGGTGGTCGGCGATCACCCGGTGCGACGGCGTGGTGGCCTCGCCCTCGCGGCCCAGCTCGCGCTTGGCCGCGGCGATCAGGTCGCGGAACAGGTCGACGTCATAGTTGTCGTGCACGCCCTGCAGCACCGCGGCGATGCGCTCCAGGCCCATGCCGGTGTCGATCGAGGGCTTCGGCAGCCGGGTGCGCTCGCCGCCCGCCAGCTGCTCGAACTGCATGAAGACCAGGTTCCAGATCTCCACGAAGCGGTCGCCGTCCTCGTCCGGGCTGCCGGGCGGGCCGCCGGGGATGTGCGCGCCGTGGTCGTAGAAGATCTCCGAGCAGGGACCGCAGGGGCCGGTGTCGCCCATCGACCAGAAGTTGTCGGAGGTGGCGATGCGGATGATCTTCTCGTCCGGCAGGCCGGCGATCTTCTTCCAGAGCCCGTGCGCCTCGTCGTCTTCGGCGTAGACGGTGACCAGCAGCCTCTCGACCGGCAGCTGGAACTCCTTGGTCAGCAGGGTCCAGGCGGCCTCGATCGCGCCGTCCTTGAAATAGTCGCCGAAGGAGAAGTTCCCCAGCATCTCGAAGAAGGTGTGGTGGCGGGCGGTGTAGCCGACGTTGTCCAGGTCGTTGTGCTTGCCGCCGGCGCGCACGCACTTCTGCGACGAGGTCGCGCGCGGCCAGGGCGCGCCCTCCGCGCCGGTGAAGTAGTTCTTGAACGGCACCATGCCCGCGTTGACGAACAGCAGGGTGGGATCGTTCTGCGGGACGAGCGGAGCCGAAGCCGCCACGGCGTGGTCCTTGCGCCGGAAGTAGTCCAGGAACTGGCTGCGGATCTCGTTCAGGCTCGCCATGTGATCGTCACGCGTGGATCGGCCCCCGAATGTAGGGACGAAGCGCCGTTTACGGCGCCCCCGGGGAAAGGGAAAGCCGCGAGGCTGGCGCCGGGTAGCCAGCGCCCTCAAAGGGGGCAGATCGGCGCCCGGGCGCCCTCGCCCGCGAGGCTCCCGCGAGGGCTGGCCGGGCCGAACGCCCCCTCCGTCTCCCGCCTCCCCCGCTCCGCGGTGGAGGATCGGAAGCGCCAAGATGCTCCACCGCGACGCGGGGGAGCTGTCGCCGAAGGCGACTGAGGGGGCGTTCAGGCGCTGCGAATCGCCTGCCCCGGGGCTGGAGAAATCGGGGCGGAAGAAATCGGGGCCAAAGAAAATCAGGGCCAAAGAAAATCAGGGCCAAAGAAAATCAGGGCAGAAGAAAAAAGGACGCCTGGGCGGGTCCAGGCGTCCTTTGAAAGTCCCTCTTCGCCGCCGCAGCCTGGCGGGGGAGCTCGGTGCGCAGGGTCCGGGGTTGCAGGGGAGGACCCGGCGTCCGTGGCGCGTGCGGCGAAGAGGAAGCGTCGCTTGGGAACCAAGCTCGACCGTGAAAAAGGCGAATTGAAGGAAAGACCTGGGCGAAGCCGCTGAACCTTCGCCGCAAACCGGCTGGGGTTCCTATCGAGGGTGGCGGCGGCCTTATTCCTCGCCGTCGTCGGGACCGCCGACCAGCAGCTCCTCCTCGATGGTCTCCTTGCGGCCGCGGACCTGTTGCTCGATCTCGGCGGCGATGTCGGGATTGTTCTTCAGGAACTCGCGCACATTGTCGCGGCCCTGGCCGATGCGCTGGCTGTTCCAGGAGAACCAGGAGCCGGCCTTGTCGATCACGCCGGCCTTGACGCCGAGGTCGATGATCTCGCCCAGCTTGGAGATCCCCTCCCCGTACATGATGTCGAACTCGACCTCGCGGAACGGCGGGGCGACCTTGTTCTTGACCACCTTCACGCGGACGTTGTTGCCGACGATCTCGTCGCGGTTCTTCACCGAGCCGGTGCGGCGGATGTCCAGGCGCACCGAGGCGTAGAACTTCAGCGCATTGCCGCCGGTGGTGGTCTCCGGGCTGCCGTACATCACCCCGATCTTCATGCGGATCTGGTTGATGAAGATGACCAGGGTCTTGGCCTTGGAGATGGAGGCGGTGAGCTTGCGCAGCGCCTGGCTCATCAGCCGGGCCTGCAGGCCGGGCAGCTGGTCGCCCATCTCGCCCTCGATCTCGGCCCTGGGCGTCAGCGCCGCCACGGAGTCGATCACGATCACGTCGATCGCGCCGGAGCGCACCAGGGTGTCGGTGATCTCCAGCGCCTGCTCGCCGGTGTCCGGCTGCGAGACCAGCAGGTCGTCGAGGTTCACGCCGAGCTTGTGGGCGTAGGACGGGTCGAGCGCGTGCTCGGCGTCGACGAAGGCGGCGGTGCCGCCGGCCTTCTGCACCTCGGCCACGACGTGCAGCGCCAGCGTCGTCTTGCCCGACGATTCCGGCCCGTAGATCTCGACGATCCGCCCCTTGGGCAGGCCGCCGATGCCGAGCGCGAGGTCGAGGCCGAGCGAGCCGGTGGAGACGCTTTCGATCTCCACCACCTTGCCCTTGTCGCC
>CBJNAS010000502.1:0-2449 GCA_966434565.1 uncultured Phenylobacterium sp. | reverse complement strand
GCCCATCTGCAAGGATGGGAGACATCGCTATGACCACCGCCAAGCCGGCCATGCGTCCGGCTCGCCCTGAATTCTCTTCCGGCCCGTGCGCCAAGCGCCCCGGATGGACCCCTGAAAATCTTTCCAGCGCGGTGCTCGGGCGGTCTCACCGTTCGAAGCTCGGCAAGGCGCGCCTGAAGGAAGCCATCGACCGCACCCGCGAGGTGCTGCAGGTCCCAGACGACTACCTGATCGGCATCGTCCCGGGCTCGGACACCGGCGCGGTCGAGATGGCGCTGTGGTCGATGCTGGGCCCCAAGCCCGTGCAACTGCTGGCCTTCGAATCCTTCGGCAAGGACTGGGTGACCGACGTCACCAAGCAGCTGAAGGTCGAGGCCGAGGTGCTGGACGCCCCCTACGGCCGGCTGCCGGACCTCGCCAAGGTGCGCAAGGACGCCGACCTGGTGTTCACCTGGAACGGCACCACCTCGGGCGTGCGCGTGCCGAACGCCGACTTCATCGCCGACGATCGCGAGGGGCTGACGATCTGCGACGCGACCAGCGCCGCTTTCGCCCAGGACCTCGACTTCAGGAAGCTCGATGTCGTCACCTTCTCCTGGCAGAAGGCGCTGGGCGGCGAGGCCGCGCACGGGGTGCTGATCCTCTCGCCGCGGGCGGTCGCCCGCCTGGAGAGCTACAGCCCGCCGTGGCCCATGCCGAAGCTGTTCCGCATGACCAAGGGCGGCAAGCTCAACGCCGAGATCTTCGAGGGCTCGACGATCAACACGCCCTCCATGCTCTGCGTGGAGGACTATCTCGACGCGCTGAAGTGGGCCTCCTCGATCGGCGGCCTCGCCGAGCTGAAGCGCCGGGCCGACTCCAACCTGGCGGTGCTGGAGGCCTGGGTGGCGAAGACGCCCTGGGTCGCCTTCCTGGCCGAGGACAAGGCCGTCCGCTCGAACACCTCGGTGTGTCTGAAGGTGGTCGACCCGCGGGTGAGCGCGCTGGACGCAGGCGCGCAGGCGGACTTCGCCAAGAAGCTCGCCTCCGTGCTGGAAAAGGAAGGCGCGGCCCTCGACGCCGGCGGCTACCGCGACGCCCCTCCGGGTCTGCGGATCTGGTGCGGCGCCACGGTCGACGCCTCCGACCTGGAGGCGCTGACGCCCTGGCTCGACTGGGCCTTCGCCTCCGTCGCCTCCGAGCTCGCCGCGGCCTGACGCCCGCGCCTGTTCGCCAAACCACCTCTTCGATTCGAACTCCACGGCGCCCCGCAGGGTCGGGGCGCCCCTCTCCTGAAGGAGACCTCGCATGCCCCGCGTGCTGATCGCCGATGAACTTTCGCCCGCCGCCGTCGCCATCTTCCGCGAGCGCGGCGTCGACGCCGACGTCCGGACCGGCCTGAAGAAAGAGCAGCTGCTCGAGATCATCGACCAATACGACGGCCTGGCTGTCCGCTCGGCCACCAAGGCCGACAAGGACGTCATCGCCGCCGCCAAGAACCTGAAGGTCGTCGGCCGGGCCGGGATCGGCGTCGACAACATCGACATCCCCTCGGCCACCGCCGCCGGCGTGGTGGTGATGAACACCCCGTTCGGCAACTCGATCACCACCGCCGAGCACGCCATCGCCATGATGTTCGCGCTCGCCCGCCAACTCCCCGCCGCCGACATCTCCACCCAGGCCGGCAAGTGGGAAAAGAACCGCTTCATGGGCGTCGAGCTGTACGGCAAGACGCTCGGCCTGATTGGCGCCGGCAACATCGGCTCGATCGTCGCTGACCGCGCCAACGGCCTGAAGATGCACGTCGTCGCCTACGACCCCTTCCTGTCGCCCGACCGGGCGGTCGAAATAGGCGTCGAGAAGGTCGAGCTGGAGGACCTGCTGCGCCGGGCCGACGTCATCACCCTGCACACCCCGCTCACCGACAAGACCCGCAACATCCTGTCGGAAGAGAACCTGGCGAAGACCAAGAAGGGCGTGCTGATCGTCAACTGCGCCCGCGGCGGCCTGGTCGACGAGGCGGCGCTGCGCAAGCTGCTGGACAACGGCCATGTCGGCGGCGCGGCTTTCGACGTCTTCACCAGCGAGCCGGCGAAGGAAAACGTGCTGTTCGGCGCGCCCAACTTCGTCGCCACCCCGCACCTGGGCGCCTCGACCAACGAAGCCCAGGAGAACGTGGCGCCGCAGGTCGCCGAGCAGATGAGCGACTACCTGCTGACCGGCGCGGTGACCAATGCGCTGAACAGCCCCTCGGTCACCGCCGAGGAGGCGCCGCGGCTGAAGCCCTTCGTGGCCCTGGCCGACAAGCTGGGCGCCTTCGCCGGGCAGATGGTCGACTTCGGCGTCAAGGCGATCGACATCGCCTATGAGGGCGACGTGGCGGCCCTGAACACCCGCCCGCTCACCGCCGCGGCCCTGGCCGGCGTGATGCGGCCGATGCTGGCGGAGATCAACATGGTCTCGGCCCCGG
>CBJNAS010000501.1:0-2451 GCA_966434565.1 uncultured Phenylobacterium sp. | reverse complement strand
GCCGCGCGGTCATCGCCGCATGCGCCACTAGCACCTTCCTGCGCTGGAAGAGGTCGCGCGCGTCCGGCGCCCGCAGCGGCTGGGCGCGCTCGGCGTCCGCCACCGCGGCCCTGGGCCCGGGCAGCACCACCAGGGCCGGCGCGAGATCGAAGCTGACGGCGGGCGCGTTCACCCCCGCTGGGTAGCGCGTTTCGCCCTGGAACGTAACGGAAACCTCGCCCTGAACCGACCGTTCAGACGCCGTTCAGCCTGAACCGCGCACGCTCGCCGAAAACACTGCCGGGTCGCGTGCGTTCAGACCGGCGATGGAGGTTGAGATGCGTAAAGTTCTGACCGCCGGCCTGGCCGCCCTGACCGTCGCCGGCGCGGTCGCCGGCGCAGCGGCGCCGGCGGAAGCCCAGGGCTGGCACGGCGGCTGGCATGGCGGTGGCGGCTGGCGTGGCGGCGGCTGGCATGGCGGCGGCGGCTACTGGCGCGGCGGCCACTACTCTCGCGGCTGGAGCCCGGGCGCAGTCGCGGCCGTCGGGATCGCCGGCCTGGCGATCGGCGCGGCCCTGGCCGACAACCATCCGCGCTACGGTTACAGCTATGACTACGGTTATCCCGCTTATGGCTACCCGGCCTACAGCTACGGCCCGGCCTACTGCGAGACCGGCCACTGGGTCTGGGATCCCTACTGGGGCCGCCGCTACTGGGTGCGCGAGACCTATCCCTGCTGAGCTGAAGCCGGCTCGACCTGCGAGACGGCCCGGGCGCGTCCCGGGCCGTCTTCGTTTGGGACCATGAAACGGAACGGGAACATGCTATAGGCCTGGCCCATGGCCGACGCCGCAGGTCCCGCCGCCGAGCTGCTGCCGCCCCGCTTCCGCGACTGGTTCGCCAGTCGTGGTTGGGCGCCGCGTGCGCACCAGCTCGCCATGATCGAGAAGGCCCGCGCCGGCCGCGACGCCCTGCTGATCGCCCCCACCGGCGGCGGCAAGACGCTGGCCGGCTTCCTGCCCAGCCTGATCGAGCTGTCCGAGCGGCCGCCGGCCAACGCCCACCCCGGCCTGCACACCCTCTACATCTCCCCGCTGAAGGCGCTGGCGGTCGACGTCGAGCGCAACCTGATGGCCCCCATCCTGCAGATGGGCCTGCCGGTCACCGCAGAATCGCGCACCGGCGACACCGGCCTGGCGCGCCGCCAGCGCCAGCGGGTGAAACCGCCGGACATCCTGCTGACCACGCCCGAGCAACTCGCCCTGCTCTGCGCCTGGGAGGGGGCCAGGTTCTATTTCGAGAGCCTCTCCTGCGTGATCCTGGACGAGATCCACACCCTGCATGCCTCCAAGCGCGGCGACCTCCTGGCGCTCGATCTGGCGCGCCTGCAGCAGGTCGCGCCGGGGCTGCGGCGCGTCGGGCTGTCGGCGACGGTGGACGACCCGGCGGTGATCAAGCGCTGGATGGGACGGCGCAGCAACGCCCCCTCGGTCTCGGCGCAGCCGACTGAGGGGGCGTTCAATCCCATCGACCTCGTCACGGGCCCCGCCGGCGCGGCCCCCATCGTCGACGTCCTGCTCTCGGAGGGCCAGGTTCCGTGGGCCGGGCACACCGCCCAGCACGCCATGGCCGAGGTCTACGACGCCATCCGGCGCGCCCGCACGGCGCTGGTGTTCGTCAACACGCGCTTTCAGGCCGAGTTCGCCTTCCAGGAGCTCTGGCGCCTGAACGACGACGCCCTGCCGATCGCTCTGCACCACGGCTCGCTCGCCGCCGAGCCGCGGCGCCAGGTCGAGGCCGCCATGGCCCGCGGCGAGCTGCGGGCGGTGATCTGCACCTCCACCCTCGACCTCGGCATCGACTGGGGCGACGTCGACCTCGTCATCCAGCTCGCCTCGCCCAAGGGGGCGTCGCGGATGGTGCAGCGCATCGGCCGCGCCAACCACCGCCTGGACGAGCCCAGCCGCGCCCTCTTCGTGCCCGCCAACCGCTTCGAGATGCTGGAGTGCCAGGCCGCCCGCGAGGCGATCGCCGAGAACGCGCTCGACGGCGACGCGCCGCGCGTGGGCGCGCTCGACGTGCTGGCCCAGCACGTCATGGGCTGCGCCTGCTCCGAGCCCTTCGATCCCGTCGCCCTCTACGATGAGGTCCGCTCCGCCGGCCCGTACCGGGATCTCGCCTGGGAGGACTTCGAGCAGGTCGTCGATTTCGTCTCCACCGGCGGTTATGCGCTCAAGACCTACGACCGCTTCCGCCGAATCGTGAAGGGGCTGGACGGGCTCTGGCGCGTGCGCAACGGCGAGACCGCCCAGCGCCATCGGCTGAACGTCGGCGCCATCGTCTCCCCGGCCATGCTGGCGGTGCGCATCGCCGGGCGGCGCGGCGCGGTCGGGCGCAAGATCGGCGAGATCGAGGAAGGCATGCTGGAGATGCTCGATCCCGGCGACACCTTCGTCTTCGCCGGCCAGGTCT
>CBJNAS010000500.1:0-2452 GCA_966434565.1 uncultured Phenylobacterium sp. | reverse complement strand
CCGCCCACCGGGGCATGGAGTCCATCACCCTCGACCGCGGGGCCATGCACCTGAAGGACGAGCTGATGCCGAAGTACGCCAGCCTGGTCTACAACGGCTTCTGGTTCTCGCCGGAGCGGGAGATGCTGCAGGCCGCGATCGACCATTCGCAGGGGCTCGTCAGCGGCCAGGTCCGGGTCAAGCTCTACAAGGGCAATGTCACGGTGATCGGCCGCACCAGCCCCTACTCGCTCTACGACCAGGAGCTGGTGACCTTCGAGGAGGGCAAGGTCGCCTACGACCACCGCGACGCCGGCGGCTTCATCAAGCTCAACGCGCTGCGCCTGCGGGTGCTCGCCAACCGGGTCCGCCGCGCGGGGGCTTGACGGTCCCCGCTCTTGCGGTTGTCAGGCGGGCGCGTAGGACGGATACCATGACCGAATTCTCCCCCCGCGAGATCGTCTCCGAGCTCGACCGCCACATCGTGGGTCACCTGGACGCCAAGCGCGCCGTGGCCGTGGCGCTGCGCAACCGCTGGCGCCGACGGCGCGTGCCCGATGAGCTGCGCGACGAGGTCACGCCGAAGAACATTCTGATGATCGGGCCCACGGGCGTCGGCAAGACCGAGATCGCCCGACGGCTGGCGCGCCTGGCCCAGGCGCCGTTCCTGAAGGTCGAGGCCACCAAGTTCACCGAGGTGGGCTATGTCGGCCGCGACGTCGACCAGATCGTCCGCGACCTCGTCGAGAACGCCATCGGCATGGTGCGCGAGAAGCGCCGGGCCGGCGTGCGCGCCCGCGCGGAGGCCGCCGCCGAAGAGCGCATCCTCGACGCCCTGACCGGCCCGGGCTCGGTCGCCGCGCGCGAGGCCTTCCGCAAGAAGCTCCGCGCGGGCGAGCTCGACGAGAAGGAGGTCGAGCTGCAGATGGCCGACACGGGCCCGGCCTTCCCCGCCTTCGACATCCCCGGCCAGCCCGGCGCCTCGATGGGCGTGCTCAACCTTTCGGACATGTTCGGCAAGGCCTTCGGCGGCCGCACCAAGACCCACAAGACAACGGTGGCCGCCGCCTGGGTCCCGCTGATCGCCGAGGAGAGCGACAAGCTGCTCGACCAGGAGGCGCTCACCCAGGAGGCCCTGGAGCTCGCCGAGAACCAGGGCATCGTCTTCCTCGACGAGATTGACAAGGTGGCCAGCCGCGCCGAGCGCGCCGGCGCTGATGTGAGCCGCGAAGGCGTGCAGCGCGACCTGCTGCCGCTGATCGAGGGCACGACCGTCTCGACCAAGTACGGGCCGGTGAAGACCGACCACGTGCTGTTCATCGCCTCGGGCGCCTTCCATGTCGCCAAGCCGTCCGACCTGCTGCCGGAGCTGCAGGGCCGCCTGCCGATCCGCGTCGAGCTGAAGGCGCTCACCCGCGACGACTTCCGCCGCATCCTCACAGAGCCGGAGGGCAATCTGATCCGCCAGCACCAGGCGCTGCTGGCCACCGAGGGCGTGACGCTGACCTTCACCGAGCAGGCGATCGACGCGCTGGCCGACGCCGCCGTCACGGTCAACGGCGCGGTCGAGAACATCGGCGCGCGCCGGCTGCAGACGGTGATGGAGAAGGTGCTGGAGGAGATCAGCTTCACCGCCGCCGACCGCTCCGGCGAGCATATCAGCATCGACCTCGACTATGTGCGCCAGCGGGTCGGCGAGCTGGCGCAGAACACGGACCTGTCACGGTTCATTCTGTAGCGGACGGCGCCGTTGACGGCCCTCCTCTCCCCCGAGCGAAGCGAGAGAGAAAGAGGACGTCAGCCTTCCCGGAGGGGAAAACCGAAGGGGCGTCCGGCGGTCAATGCATCCCTGAGCCGCCGGCGAGCTCCTTGACCATGCCGGAGACGAAGTCCTTGGCGTCGCCGAACAGCATGTGGGTCTTGTCGAGGTAGTAGAGCTCGTTGTCGATGCCGGCGAAGCCGGGGTTCATCGAGCGCTTGATGACCATCACGGTCTTGGCCTTGTCGGCCTCGATGATCGGCATGCCGGCGATGGCGCTCTTCGGATCGTCTCTAGCGGCGGGGTTGACCACGTCGTTGGCGCCGATGATCAGGGCGACGTCCGTGGTCGGCAGGTCGCCGTTGATCTCGTCCATCTCGATCAGCCGCTCGTAGGGCACGTTGGCTTCGGCCAGCAGCACGTTCATGTGCCCCGGCATGCGGCCGGCCACCGGGTGGATGGCGAAGCGCACCTCGACGCCCTTGTTGGTCAGGCTCTGGTAGAGCTCGGAGACCTTGTGCTGGGCCTGGGCCACGGCCATGCCGTAGCCCGGCACGATCACCACTGAGTTGGCGTTTTCCAGCATCAGGGCGGCGTCCTCGCGCGAGGCCGAACGGACCGGCCGCGCCTCGCCCGCCCCGCCGCTCGCCGCCACCGAACCGAAGCCGCCGAACATGACGTTGGCGAAGGAGCGGTTCATCGCCTTGCACATGA
>CBJNAS010000499.1:0-2471 GCA_966434565.1 uncultured Phenylobacterium sp. | reverse complement strand
CCCTGGGCCGCGGCGGCTCGGACACCAGCGCGGTGGCCGTGGCCGCGGCGCTGAAAGCCTGCCGCTGCGACATCTACACCGACGTGGACGGGGTCTACACCACCGACCCGCGGATCGAGGCCAAGGCCAGGAAGCTGTCCAAGATCTCCTATGAGGAGATGCTGGAGATGGCCTCGCTGGGGGCCAAGGTGCTGCAGACCCGCTCGGTCGAGCTTGCCATGGCCCAGGGCGTGCCGGTGCGCGTGCTGTCGAGTTTTGTCGAGCCGGGCGAGGCGCCGGGCCAGGGCACCATCGTCTGCGACGAGGAGGAGATCGTGGAAAAGCGGATCGTGAGCGGCGTGGCCTACAGCCGCGACGAGGCGAAGATCAGCCTCTTCGGCCTGCCCGACCATCCGGGGGTGTCGTCGGTGATCTTCGGCCGGCTGGCAGACGCCAACGTCAACGTCGACATGATCGTCCAGAGTCACGCGCGCGACCAGCGCCACGCGAACATGGAGTTCACCGTCGGCAAGCGCGACGCCGCCCGCGCCGTGGAGATCGTCCGCGGCGCCCAGGCCGAGATCGGCTTCGAGGACGTGGCCGTCGACGAGAACGTCGCCAAGGTCTCGGTGATCGGGGTCGGCATGCGCAGCCACGCGGGCGTCGCCAAGTCGATGTTCAGCGCGCTGGCCGACAAGGGCGTCAACATCCAGGTGATCTCCACCTCGGAGATCAAGATCAGCGTGCTGATCGACGCGGCCTACACCGAGCTCGCCGTGCGGGCGCTGCACGCGGCCTACGGCCTGGACCAGCTCTGATCGGCTACGGCTAGCCTGAGCCTTCCCACGGCGGATCGTAATCCTGAACGGCAAGCGGGAGCTGACGCTCGACCAGATCCGCCTGCCGTCGCAGAGCGCTGGCCCGGCGGGTTGTGAGTCGCGAGGCGGATAGCGCTGCGTCTGGGGGGAGGAAGGTCCCCGACGAAACCGCGGCTTCGCTGGACTACGGGCGGGCGTAGCGGCGGATGCCGCTGGACAGCCGCCGCCGGCGGCATTAGAACAAAATGGCAACTCAAAGTCGCAAGCGGCGCGCCGGTGGCGAGAGCGCGCAAACACCGCTAGCTTGTGGCGGGCAAGCTGGAATACGGGGGGTTGATTCTGGCATCTCTACGCATCGCGATCTTGTGCGGCCTGGCAGGCTGTGCAGCCGCCGTCGCGCCCACCTGGGCGGCGCCGCGTCTGCGAACCGTCGGCTTCACGCGGGCCGTCTTCCGTATGGACGAAGGCGCGGTGTGGGGTCACGTCTCGGGCGGCGTCGGCTGCGGGATCGACTACGAGCTGCTGCGCTGGGGCCAGGAAGGCTCGGAGATCCGCACGGAACGTCTGGGCGCGGCCTTCAGCCGCGCGGTGTCCGACATCGCCGGCGCTCAGCAGGACGAAAACCTATTCGAGGACGCCCGCGACACCCCCGACCTCCAGGTCGCGGCCGCGATCTCCGACATGCGCGCCGATGTCTGCGAGCAACCGGGGCTCGCCGGGTTTCGCGGATCGCTCTCGATGACGGTGCAGTGGCAGGTCTACGAC
The DNA here is from genome assembly GCA_966434565.1 of uncultured Phenylobacterium sp. Lineage (GTDB taxonomy): Bacteria > Pseudomonadota > Alphaproteobacteria > Caulobacterales > Caulobacteraceae > Phenylobacterium. The sequence goes on along the minus strand of CBJNAS010000499.1, from coordinate 909 downwards.
CCTTCCGCCCGGGAGATCGTCGGCAAGTTCGAGACGCACGCCGCCGGCCAGAGCTCGCAGAACACCGCGAACGGCGTGGATGACCTGTTCCTGGCCGCGTTTCGGGCCAACGCACGCGACCTCATGAACGATGCGCAGTTCGAGCGCCTGCTCAAGACCCCGGCGGCGAAGGCCGGCCGGCAGCCGGAAGGCGCGAACGCGCCGCCCATCCGCATCGCCATCGCCGCCGGCCGAGGAACGCCGACGCCGCTGCCGGTCGCCGTCCAGTCGGTGGCGCTGGTGGTCACCGGCGAGGGGCATGGCAGCGGCTTTCTGATCGCCTCGGAGGGCTATGTCCTCACCAACAACCACGTGGTCGGAACCGCCCGATCCGTGCGCATTCGATGGCCGGACGGCGCCGAGGAGCCGGGCGAGGTGATCCGCACCGACCCGGTGCGCGACGTCGCCGTGGTGCGGGTCAAGCCTTCGTCCCGGCGCCCGCTGGCGCTGCACACGGCCTTGCCGGCGCAAGGCGAGACGGTCTTCGCGATCGGCGCGCCCCTGGACCCCGGCCTGCAGGGGACCCTGACCCGCGGCATCGTCTCGGCCAACCGCGTGATCAAGGACCAGCCGTTCATCCAGAGCGATGTCGCCGTCACTCACGGCAACAGCGGCGGGCCGCTGCTGGACACCCAGGGGGAGGTCATCGGCCTCACCGTCTCCGGCTACGAGGAGAACGGGGCTCCCGTCGGGCTGAACATGTTCATCCCCATTGGGGATGCGCTGAGGGCGCTGGCCCTCGAAGGGCCGGCGCCGACGGCCGCCGCCGCGGGGCCCGAGGCAAGGCCAATGTCGAAAGGACACGCGCGGCGCCGCTGAGAGCCCGCGCATACGCATATCATCGAGAGGGGGCAAGAGATGGGGAAATTC
>CBJNAS010000498.1:0-2488 GCA_966434565.1 uncultured Phenylobacterium sp. | reverse complement strand
GGCTCAAGGAAGACTGGGGCCCAAGCCCGATTCGGGCAGAATTTCGACGCCGGTCGCGCAAGCGGCCGGCGTTTTGATTCGCGCCGTTGCCCCGCGCGCCGAAGGTCGTTAAGCCCTCCCACGCTTCGGAAAGTGCGCAACGAGGACCCGATGACCGAGATCGTCGACATCACCGCCCGCGAGATCCTGGACAGCCGCGGGAATCCCACCGTCGAGGTCGACGTGATCCTGGAGGACGGCTCGATGGGCCGCGCGGCCGTGCCCTCCGGCGCTTCCACCGGCGCCCACGAGGCGGTCGAGAAGCGTGACGGCGACAAAGCCCGCTACAACGGCAAGGGCGTGCTGCAGGCGGTCGAGGCGGTCAACGGCGAGATCTACGACGCGCTGGCCGGCGCCGACGCGGAAGACCAGCGGCGCATCGACACCTTGCTCATCGAGCTCGACGGCACGCCCAACAAGAGCCGGCTGGGCGCCAACGCCATCCTGGGCGTCAGCCTGGCCGCCGCCAAGGCCGCGGCGAGCTCGGCGGCCCTGCCGCTCTACAAGTACGTCGGCGGGGTGTCGGCGCGGGTGCTGCCGGTGCCGATGATGAACATCATCAACGGCGGGGCCCATGCAGACAATCCGATCGACATTCAGGAGTTCATGATCCTGCCCACCGGCGCGTCGACCTTCGCCGAAGGCCTGCGCATGGGCGCGGAGATCTTCCACGGCCTGAAGAAGGCGCTGCACGACGCCCACCACAACACCAACGTCGGCGACGAGGGCGGCTTCGCCCCGAACCTGTCGAGCGCCGAGGAGGCGCTGGCCTTCATCGTCAAGGCGGGCGAGGCGGCGGGCTACAAGGCGGGCGACGACTTCCTGCTCGGCCTGGACGTCGCCTCCACCGAGTTCTTCAAGGGCGGCAAGTACGTGCTGGAAGGCGAGGGCAAGACCCTCGAGGCCGGCGCCATGGTGGAATATCTGGCGGGCCTCGTCGCCAAGTTCCCGATCGTCACCATCGAGGACGGCTGCGCAGAAGACGACTTCGAAGGCTGGAAGCTGCTCACCGAGCGGCTGGGTGGCAAGGTGCAGCTGGTCGGCGACGACCTCTTCGTGACCAACCCGGCCCGCCTGGCGGACGGGATCGACAATGGGCTGGCCAACTCCATCCTGGTCAAGGTCAACCAGATCGGCAGCCTGTCCGAGACCCTCGACGCCGTCGATATGGCCCACCGCGCCGCCTACACCGCGGTGATGAGCCACCGCTCGGGCGAGACGGAGGACTCCACCATCGCCGACCTGGCGGTCGCCACCAACTGCGGCCAGATCAAGACCGGGTCGCTCGCACGGTCCGATCGCACGGCCAAGTACAACCAGCTGCTGCGCATCGAGGAAGAGCTGGGCGACCAGGCGATCTACCTGGGCAGGAAGGCGCTGAAGCGGGTTTGAGGTCTGATATTCCCTCCCGTTCATGGGGCCCCATGAAGGGGAGGGAAGCCGAGCGCGGCGCGTTCGATGCTCGATTAGCCGCCCCTTAACCACGTTCGCGCGATCTAGCTGAAGCCCGTCCCAGGAATCTGCCGTGCTCGCCCGTCTTCGCTCGTACCTGCCGACCGCGGCGCTCGCGCTGCTGATCCTCTATTTCGGGGTCCACGCCTTCACCGGCGACCAGGGTCTGTTGAGCTCGGGCCAGCGTAGCGAGACCCTGGTCGCCAAGAGCCGCGAGCTTGCCGCGCTTCGCGCCCAGCGCCAGGACCTGGAGACCCGCGCGCGTCTGCTGAAGGACACCAGCCTTTCCGCCGATCTTCTGGAGGAAAGGGCGCGCTCGCAGCTAGGCTTCGCCGATCCAAGGGACTATGTGATCCGCATGAAGCCCTGACCCCCCTTCCGGGGCTCAGGGTCGATCCAGACGACGAGTGGAGAAACGCATGGCGCGTGGGCAGACTGGCGCGGCCGGTCGGCGGAATATCAATGGTGCGGCGACGCGGAAGGCCCCGGCTGGAAAGACGGCGGCTCCCGACGCCGCCGACAAGGCCGGCAAGGACCGGCTGCTCGAGCTCTATCGCGACATGCTGCTCATCCGCCGCTTCGAGGAGCGGGCGGGCCAGCTGTATGGCATGGGCCTGATCGGCGGCTTCTGCCATCTCTACATCGGCCAGGAGGCGGTGGCGGTGGGCGTGCAGTCCATCAAGCAGCCGGGCGACCAGGTGATCACCGGCTACCGCGACCACGGCCACATGCTGGCCTGCGGCATGGACCCGCGCGAGGTGATGGCCGAGCTCACCGGGCGCGCCGGGGGCTCGTCCCACGGCAAGGGCGGCTCGATGCACATGTTCTCGACCGAGGCCGATTTCTACGGTGGCCACGGCATCGTCGGCGCCCAGGTGCCGCTGGGCACGGGCCTGGCCTTCGCCAACCGCTACCGGAACAACGGCAAGGTCTGCTTCACCTACTTCGGCGACGGCGCCGCCAACCAGGGCCAGGTCTACGAGAGCTTCAACATGGC
>CBJNAS010000497.1:0-2498 GCA_966434565.1 uncultured Phenylobacterium sp. | reverse complement strand
CGCGCAGAGCCGCCGCCCCTCGGCCTCGGCCTCCGGCGCGCCGAAGGCGCGGAACACCAGGGCCGCGCCGGGCGGCAGCCGCCGGGCGAGCGCCGCCGCGTCCGGCGTCCGCCCCGGGTCGGTGAAGACCAGCAGCCGCGGCAGGCCCTTTCGCGCGTACGCCGGGCGCCTTAATAGCCCGGCGGTCCGCCGCAAGGTCCAGAACCCCTCCGAAATGGCCGTTCCTCCCGACGATCCCATCATCGCATACCGCGAGGTGTTGGCCCGGATCGCGCGCGCCGCGCAAGCCTGCGGCCGCGATCCCGCCGCCGTCGCCCTGGTCGCGGTCTGCAAGCAGCAGCCCTGGGAGGCCGTTGCCCCGGTCCTGGCGGCAGGCCAGACGGCGTTCGGGGAGAACCGCGTGCAGGAGGCCATGGCCCGCTGGGAGGGCCGCGCCCAGGGCGTGACGCTGCACCTGATCGGCCCGCTGCAGAGCAACAAGGCGCGCGAGGCGGTCGCCTTCTTCGACGTGATCGAGACGCTCGATCGCGAGAAGCTCGCGCGCGCCCTGGCCGACGAGGTCCAGAAGCAGGGCCGCCGCCCCCGGCTCTATGTGCAGGTGAACACCGGCGAGGAGCCGCAGAAGGCCGGCGTCGCGCCCGCGGCGGCCGACGCCTTCATCGCCGCCTGCCGCGGGGTCTATGGGCTGGAGCCGGAGGGGCTGATGTGCATTCCCCCGGCGGACGAGCCGCCTGGTCCGCATTTCGCCCTGCTGGCGAAGATCGCGGACCGCAACGGCCTTGCGCGCCTCTCGATGGGCATGAGCGGCGACTTCGAGACCGCCATCGCCTTCGGCGCCACGAGCGTGCGGGTGGGCTCGGCGGTGTTCGGCGCCCGAACCTGAGCGGGCGCCCTGATCAGGCCTATTCCTGACCGCCGGCCGTCAGCGGCCGCGGATCGCGGCGGCGACCCGCACCGGCTGGGTCTCCGGTACGAAACGGATCCACGCTCCTGGCGGCAACCCCCTGAGAACGTCGATCGCGACATCGACGCCCATCGCCCGCAGCGCGCGCTGCTGTGCGACCGCATCGACGACCCGCCGGGCTCGACCCGACCTCGCGGCCTGCTGCCGCGTCGTAAGCATCACCATCTACGCCTCCCTTCCCGCGTCTTCGCGCGAGAACCAAGCCCGTCGGGAGGGGAGGTGGATACCGCCCGCCCGCCGTCCTCCCTGCCCCGCTCACAACCCCTCCGTGTGGCGGAACCGGCGGCGAACCGTTCGAGCGCTGTGGCCCGCGTGCTCGCCGAGAGGTGTGTAAGGTTCGGCCCCGCTGGCGACCCGGTCAATCAACCGGCGGAGGAATCGCAAGGCGCCTACCTGCACGCTCTGGTATCATTCCGCGTTCTGATCGCTTGCATCGAGCTTTTCCCGCGTCCAAGCGCTAGGATGGGTTCAGCGTGCGGTTCGGCGGATCTCGACCGAGTCCCCGGGGCGGGCCGTCCGGAGCAGAGCCTCGAGGTCGCCGCGCGCGACCGCCACGCAACCCTGGGTGGGCGCATAGTCCGGTTTCGCCAGGTGCAGGAAGATCGCCGAGCCGAGACCCGCGACCGGCGGGTCGTCATTGTGCCCGAGCACCACCATGAGGTCATAGAGGTGGTCCTCGCGCCACAGCTGCTCGGCGCTCGCCGGATAAGGCAGCTTCACCGGGCGATTGTAGGCCGGGTCGGCGGGGTCGTCGCACCAGCCGTCGTCCGGGGCGATGGGAAGGGTTGGGAGGGCCGTCGTCGGCGCGCCGCCGCGGTCGGGGCGGTAGAGCACGCGCCGGATCGGCCAGACGCCCGCGGGCGAGGCGCCGTCGCCCTCGCGCTTCTCCGCCGCCGGAACCACGCCCGCGGGGCCGAGCGCGCAGCGCGCCCGGGAGCCGCCCAGGTCCAGCCAGCCATCCGCGGTGGCGACGAAGATCAAAGCTTCTCCTGAAATGTTTTTGCGCCCGACAGGCGATACGGTGCATGTTTGAAGCCATGGCTCAACGCAAGACCCTCCTCATCGTCGATGATGACGCGGACCTTCGCGGCGCAGTCGCAGAACAGCTCGAAGCCGAGGGCTTCGCCGCCCTGGAGGCCGCCAGCGGCGGCGCGGGCGTTCAGACCGCCCAGGACCAGAAGCCGGACCTCGTCCTGCTCGACGTCGACCTTCCCGACATCGACGGGCGCGAGGCCTGCCGCGAGATGCGCCGCCGCGGCGTCGCCGCCCCGATCATCATGCTGACCGCCGCGGCCGGCGACGAAGACACCGTCCAGGGCCTCGAGGCCGGCGCCAACGACTACGTCACCAAGCCCTACAAGTTCGCCGTCCTGCTGGCGCGCATCCGCGCCCAGCTGCGCAGCCACGAGCACTCCGAAGGCGCGGTGTTCCGGCTCGGGACCTATGAGTTCCGCCCGGCCAACAAGGTCCTCGTCGACGCCCAGCAGCGGAAGATCCGCCTGACGGAGAAGGAGACCAACATCCTGAAGTACCT
>CBJNAS010000496.1:0-2504 GCA_966434565.1 uncultured Phenylobacterium sp. | reverse complement strand
TCGATCTGCAGGCCATCAACTGGTGCCGGACCGCGTTTCCAGACATCGCCTTTGCGGCGCACCAGACGGCGCCGCCGATTCCGTGCGCCGCGGAGACGTTCGACGTCGTGCTTGGCTCCAGCGTCTTCACCCATCTGGACCGACAGCATCAGCAGCAGTGGATCGCCGAGATGCATCGGATCTTGAAACCTGATGGTTGCCTGATCGCCTCCACCCACGGGAGATTCGCAGCGGCGTTCTTCCCCCAAATCACGGCAGGCTTGGACGACGTGGGGATCGTCGATTCCATTCGCGACACGGCTCTCGATGGCGTCTGCCCGGCCTCCTACTATCGCTCGGTTTTTCAAACCCCTGAGTTTACGAGGGAATCCCTGTCCCAATACTTCCAGATGGAGAACTACATGGAAGCTGGCTTGACGGGGTTCCAGGACCTGTTCGTGGCGCGGAAGCGGGCCTGAGCGGGTTGGGCCAATCGGACCGGCTCAACGACGCCTATGACGGCGCTCCAGAGCTTTGACGGGAGCGCCAGCGTCGGCGGCCCTCAAAGACGCGCCGTGGGCCGCCTCGGCTTTTGGCTTGGACGCCACGGCGCGGCGTGACATAAGTCGCCGCCTTCCGCCCCGGCCCGCCGGGGCGGGGTCCATTTCCACCTTCAAGAGGCGGTTTGCGGCGCGCGCCTGGTGGCGCGGCCCCCGGAAGTCCAAGAATGTCGATGCAGATCGTTGAAAAGTCTGGCGAAGGCCTGAGCCGCGTCTATGGCGTGACCGTCCCGGTCGCGGACCTGACCGAGAAGCTGGAGGCGCGGATCGCCGAGATCACGCCGACGCTCAACATCAAGGGCTTCCGCCCGGGCAAGGTGCCGGCCGCCCATGTGCGCCGGCTGTACGGCAAGGCGCTGATGGGCGAGGTGGTCGAGCAGACCCTCTCCGAATCCGCCCAGAAGGTGATCGCCGACCATAACCTGCGTCCCGCGGGCGAGCCCGACCTGAAGCCGGAGGGCGACCTCGCCCAGGTGATCGAGGGCAAGGCCGACCTCGCCTACGAGATCGCGCTCGACCTGATGCCGGAGTTCGAGCCGGCCGATCCGGCGGGCCTCGAGCTGAAGCGGCCGGTCTATGAGCCCAGCGACGCCGAAATCGACGAGGCGATCGCCGAGCTGGCCAAGCAGAACCGCACCTATGAGCCGCGGACCGGCAAGTCGCCGAAGGCCAAGGATGGCGACATGGTCGTGATCGACTTCGTCGGCAAGATCGACGGCGAGGCCTTCGCCGGCGGGACGGCCAACGACTCCGAGCTGGTGCTGGGCTCGGGCCAGTTCATCCCGGGCTTCGAGGAACAGCTGGTGGGCGCCAAGCCCGACAGCGACGTGGAGGTGAAGGTCACCTTCCCGGAGGGCTATCAGGCGGCCAACCTCGCGGGCAAGGAAGCCGTCTTCGAAGTGAAGGTGAAAGAGGTCAAGGCGCCGGTCGAGACCACCGTCGACGACGCCTTCGCCGAGAAGCTCGGGATCGAGAACCTCGAGAAGCTGCGCGAGCTGATCAAGACCAACCTCGCCGAGCAGTATGGTCGGGCAAGCCGCTTCAAGGTCAAGCGCGCCCTGCTGGACCAGCTCGACTCCAAGCACGATTTCCCGCTGCCGCCCAGGCTGGTCGAGGCCGAGTTCGCGTCCATCTGGCGCCAGGTCGAGCAGGACAAGGAAGCCGGCAGCCTGCCGCCCGAGGACTCCGATAAGTCCGAGGACCAGCTGAAGGCCGAGTATCGCAAGATCGCCGAGCGCCGGGTGCGTCTGGGCCTGGTGCTGGCCGAGATCGGCCGGGCCAACGACGTCCAGGTCAGCGACCAGGAGCTCACCCAGGCCATGATCGAGGAGGCCCGCCGCTATGGCGCGCAGGCGCAGCAGATCTTCGACTTCTTCCGCAAGACGCCGGGCGCCCAGGCCCAGCTGCGGGCCCCGATCTTCGAGGACAAGGTGGTCGACCTGATCATCTCCAAGGCCAAGGTCGAGGACGAGGCGGTCTCCAAGGAAGACCTGCTGAAGGACGACGAGCTGCCGGAAGGCTACGGCGGCTGATCGCCGGCCCTACGAAACGCGAAAAACCCCGGTCGCGAGACCGGGGTTTTTTTGTTCCGAGCCGCCTTTTGCGCGTGCGGCGGGGGCGGGCCGATCAGACGCTGGGCGCGCCCTTCGCCCGCGCGCGCCAGTTGGCGGCGGTCACCGCCTGTCCCTCGCTCTGGCAGAGTTGCAGGTTGAGGATCAGCTGCGGATAGAGCGGGTCGCTTTCGGGGAAGCTGCCGGGCTCCCAGGCGGCCTGCGCGCTGGGCTGGTCGTCGCCCAGCACCAGGAAGGGGCGCTTCGCCTGGCCGGGCAGGTCGTAGTCGCCGCACAGCACGCGCAGCTGGCCCCCGGCGTTCAGCACCCGCAGCTCCGAGACCTGCAGGCCCTTCGGCTCGGCCTTCCACTGATAGAAGAACTGGACGAACAGCGCCGGCAGCGGCATCGACGG
>CBJNAS010000495.1:0-2507 GCA_966434565.1 uncultured Phenylobacterium sp. | reverse complement strand
TACGAGCCGTTCCACACCCAGCTGATCTCGGCGACGGCGGCCGAAGCGCCGCATGTGCTCGACGGGCTTCTGCTGCACGGGAGCGGGCTCGAAATCCATGAGCATTACACGGACACGGGCGGCGCGACCGACCACGTCTTCGCGCTTTCGCATCTCCTGGGATATCGGTTCGTGCCGCGCATCCGCGATCTCGCCGATCGTAGGCTCGGCACGTTCGAGCCGGCTGCGCGGTACAAGGAGCTGAAACCGTTGATCGGCCGGCCGATCAACACCGCGATCATTCTGGAGTGCTGGGAAGAGGTGGTGCGCCTGGCGGCGTCGCTGAAGACCAAGACGGTGGCGCCTTCGGTGATGTTGAAGAAGCTGAGCGCCTACAAGCGCCAGAACCGCCTCGACTTCGCCCTGCAGGAGATAGGACGGATCGAGCGCGCCCTGTTCACCCTCGACTGGCTGGAGAGCAAAGACCTGCGCCGGCGATGCCTCGCGGGGCTGAACAAGAGCGAAGCGCGGCACGCGCTGGCTGGCGCTGTGTTCACCCAGAAGCAGGGCCGTCTGACCGACCGCACCGTCGAGAGCCAGGAGTTCCGGGCCTCCGGCCTGAATCTGGTGACGGCCGCGATCGTGTACTGGAACACTTCATATATGGGGCGGGCCGTCGACCATCTGCGCGCCGCCGGCCACCCCGCTCCGGACCACCTCCTCGCCCATGTCGCCCCGCTCGGGTGGAGGCACATCAGCCTCACCGGGGATTATGTCTGGCGCGAGCCCGCCGCGGATGACAGCGCCTTCCTGCCTCTGCGGCTCAACGAGCGGCTGCGTTCATCTGCGTAGCGTGTTCACGATCTGTCCGACTTAGCGCCGTCCGTGTCACAAAGCTTGAGGTGCCCCCGTCTTCACCCTGCGGACCGCGCGGAAGACGATGTGCTCTCCCCCATCGAGCGCATCGAGCAACTCGGTGAGCGCGCGCTCGTAGCTGCGCCGGATCGCCCCGCGGCCCCCCGCCGCCGCGGCCTCGTGCATCCGGCGCTGCAAATCCTCCGGCAAGTAGATGCCAAGCTTCACCTGCCCCATCGCTACTCGCTCCGATAAGGGGCCAGGATCATGTCCTTGTTGACGATCACCCGGATCGGAAAGCCGGCGCGCACGCGGAGCGTCGGCTGCCGGTTGAGATCGCGTTGCGTGATCTGCTGACCTACCATCTGCGAGGCGTTGGCCACGCCGCTTCCGGCCGAGTTGAGGACCAGTTCTCCGGAGCTGCGTGCGCTGGCGTCCTGCGCGGCCGACGCCCCGACGCTGAAGAGTGTCGAGAGTAGGATGCCGCGCGCGAGCTGCCATCCATGCAGATCGACCTTGTCGTGGAGGCCGCTCGCCCCGGTCACGTCCGCCCCGGTCATCGACCCAATGTTGATCGAAGCGCCGTTGGGCATGATGACCCGGTTCCAGGCCACGAGCGCACGGGTCTGCCCATAGGCGACCTGGCTGTCGTACTGGCCGATGAGGCGGGCGCCCTGCGGGATCAGGACCGTGCGGCCCGTCACATGGTCGTAAACCGGCTCAGTCACCTGAGCGATGACCTCCCCGGGCAGATCAGAATCGATCGCCGTGAGCAGGGCCGCGGGGATGATCGTGCCCGCCTTGATCTCCCAGGGGCTCAGTGGCGGCTGGAGGGGATTGGCAAGGTAGTCGTCCGCTCGCGCGGTCTGCGCGAACTGCCGTTTCGCAAGCTGCCCGTTCCCGGGCTGAACCTCGGCGGCTGCATCCTGGACGGGCGACCTGACCTCCGGCCCGCCTGCAAGCAGCGGCATGCCGCTCGCTGCGCCCCCGGGTTGGCCCTGCGACTGACCCGACCCGAAGAACGGACCCGATTGACGCGCCGCGACCGCCTGCTCCCGAGCGGCCTGGATCGCGGGGTCCGGAGGCGGCGGCGCCGCGCCTTGAGCGCCAGCCACGCGCGCTGGCTGGCCGGCGTCGGGAGCCGGCAGGCTCGCGAGCCCTGGCGCGCCGCCTTTGAGGGACGGATCGGCGTAGCCCGCCGCGAACTTGTCGCCGAACGCCGGCTTCTGCGGCTGTGACGTGTCGATGTTGGCCTGGGGGTCCGCGGCTTTCCGAGCCGGCGTTGGAGCCATCGCGCCGAAGCCGAAGTAGAAGCCCGCCCCGACGAGCAGGCCTAGACCGGCGGCGCCGGCCAGCAGGTACTTCCGATTCCAGCGCGTGACCGGCGTGCAGGGCGCGACGAGAAGACTGTCGTGCTTCGCCTGCGGCTTGAAATCTGCGGCGGCCGCGGCCGCCGCCCCTTCCCCCGCCGGCGGGTCGGGGGGCAGGTGGGTCATGGCTTCACCCCGGTGACCCGGTGCGGGTGATCCGCACGATCGTCTGCTTGTCCTCACCCAGGCGGAGCTCTGCGACGTCGATGATCCGATCGACCACGTAATAGCCGTTGACGTAGCGGTAATTGACGAGCTGAGCGCGGTTGTCCCGGCCGACCAGGAAAAGCGGCGGCGCCTCCT
>CBJNAS010000494.1:0-2512 GCA_966434565.1 uncultured Phenylobacterium sp. | reverse complement strand
CCCCGGCGAGCAGGCCGACGATCGCGACGCTTGCATTCGGATGAACGGACCGGAACGAGCGGCCAAGCGTGCCCGCGCCGCCGACCTCCACGATGCGGTCTGCGCCCCGGCCGCCGGTCAGCTTCCTGACCTCGGCGTCCCATTCCGGCGTCGCCGTGTAGTTGATGGTGTCGTCGGCGCCCAACTCGCGCAATCGCGCGCACTTCTCGTCGCTGCTCGACGTGCTGATGACCCGCGCGCCGAAGAGTTTGGCGAACTGCAGCGCGAAGACCGAGACGCCGCCGCTGCCCAGCGTGACGACCACGTCGCCGGGGTAAGGGGCGCCATTGATCGTCAGGGCCGACCAGGCGGTGACGGCGGCGCAGGGCAGGCTCGCAGCTTCCTCGAAGCTCAAATGGTCCGGGATTGCGACCAGGCCCTCATGGTCGACTGTCATATACTCGCGCAAGGCGCCGTCGCCGTCTCCGCCAAGCCCGAGCGGGGAGGCGTCGATCGGGCGCTCGCCGCCCAACCAGTGCTGATTGAAGATCGGCATCACGCGATCCCCCACCTGGACGCGCGTGACTCGATCGCCGATCGCGATCACCTCGCCCGCGCCGTCCGAGAGCGGGACGAGCCCTTGCGGCAGGTCCATGCCGTGTCCGCTGTTCAGGATCATGAGATCGCGGAAATTGAGCGACGAAGCGCGGATCCTGACGAGCACGTCGCGCGGCCCCGGATCCGGCCGATCTTCGTCATGCCTGACGAGCCCGGAAGGGCCGCTATAGTGCTCAATCCGATACGCCTTCATTGCCTCCCCCGTAAGTTAGAGCGAACACTCTAGATGCTTGCGTGATCACGCGTCAATAAGCTAGAGGGATTGCTCTAAGATTGGAGCGGACTTTGGTGCGCAAGGTCGATCCTGCGAAGAACGCCGCGAAACGGGCGGAGATCCTGCAGGCCGCCAGCCGGTGTTTCCGGCGCAACGGGCTGAAGGGCAGCTCGATCGCGGAGCTTTGCGCCGAAGCCGGGATCAGCCCCGGCCACCTCTACCATTACTTCGAAAGCAAGGACGCGATCGTCGCCGAGCTGGCGCGGGCGCGGCTGGAATCCGCCAAGGACGATTTAGAGGCGGTGCTGCAGAGCGACCGCTCCATCGTCGATATCCTCATCGGCGAGATGATGACCCAGGCGCACGGCGATCGCGCTACCAGCGCTGCGATGCTGTTCGACGTCCTGGCGGAGAGTGCGCGCAATCCCCGCATGGTGGATCTCGTGCAGACCTATCACGCCGCGATGGCGAAGGTGCTGAGTGAGGTGCTCCGGGAAGGGCAGGCCAAGGGTGAGATCGATCCGTCGTTGGATCCGCGGATGGCGGCGAGCCTCATGGTGGGCCTGATCGATGCGGCCAAGTCGCTGGGCCTTCGTGATCCGGCGGCCGGCCAGTCAGAGATAACGCTGCTGTTCGACCGGCTGATCAGATCGTTCTTGATCCCTTCAGGGCAGGTCGCCGCGACGGCCGGGTCGCCAGGCGCGGATGGGCGTCAGCGCGACCGGCCTTCAAGGGCCGGGCGGGCTCCACGACAGCAATGACCATCGTCAAACACAGGGAAAGGATCTCGTCATGGCTTTTCTGACGGGTAATGCGGGCCTGGCCGGCAAGACGGCGATCATCGTCGGCGGCGCCGATGGCGTGGGGCGCGCGGTGACGCTGGGCCTGGCCGCCGAGGGCGTGGACATCGCGGTGTGTGACTGGAAGGAAGACGTGCTCGCCGTCACCGCGCGCGAGGTGTCGGCGATGGGACGCAAGGTGGTTGCCGCCCCGGTGGACGTGCTGGACGCACAGCGGATGAAGGCGTTCTTCGAGGATGTCGACGGCGAGTTCGAGAGCGTGCAGATCCTCGTCAACGTCGCGGGAGGGACGCGGCGGCGCGCGTTCACCGATTCTACGCCTGCGCTGGTCGAGCGCGATATTCGCCTGAATTTCAGCTATGCCGTCGACGCCATCCTCTACACCCTGCCGATGATCCGGCGCGGGAAGCAGGGCGGCAGCATCATCAACTTCACCACGATCGAGGCGGATCGCGGGGCGCCCGGATTCTCGGTCTACGCCGGCGCCAAGGCAGCCTTGCGTAACTTCACGCGCTCGCTGGCGGCCGAACTCGCCATCGAACGTATCCGCGCCAACGCCATCGCGCCCGATGCGACGCCCAGTGAGACCAGTCACAACGCGCTCGGTCAGCAGGTGCTGGCCGAACTGGCGAAGCTGCCGGCCGAGACGGTGCAGGCGCTGACGAAGATGCAGGTGCCGATGGGCGAGGCGCCGCCGGTCGAGGAGCTTTCGAAGGCGGTCGTCTTCCTCGCCTCGGATCTTTCGAAATACATCACCGGGATCAGCTTGCCCGTCGACGCCGGCACCTCCGGGGCGATGGGCTTCGTCAATTGGCCTTTTGGTGACGGCTTGCTGCCGGTGCCGCTCGCCGGCACGCTCAGCCGCCTCTTCGCGCAGGACAAGCCGTCGTGGTGAGCGCGT
>CBJNAS010000493.1:0-2535 GCA_966434565.1 uncultured Phenylobacterium sp. | reverse complement strand
CCTCGAAGGCGCCCATGGTGGGGAAGTCGTGCCAGCGTCCGGCGCGGTCGCGGATACGATCGGTGCGCTCGGTCAGCACCACGCCGTCGGCGGTTTCGGCGACGTGGTGGACATCCCAGGTCCAGTCGTCGGATACGCGGGCGAACTCCATGAGGACCCGCACCACCTCTTGCGGCCCCCGGACCGGCGCCATCGGGATGTTGTGATAGACGCAGTCGAGCGTGAAGAACCGGGCCAAGCCCGGGACGTCGCGCCCGTCGCAGGCACGGATGAAGTCCATCACAGCCGCGGTGGCTCCAACCATCTGAGCTCCTTTTCCTTGTTCCAGCGGTCGAACGTCGCCGCGCGACGGCTCGCCCATCGTCAGGCGCAAGCCAAAGGATCACCGCGCGCCGCGATGCTCCCGAACCCCAATCTCGTGAATACAGAATTCATCGCACGCAACTGTCACCCGGAGTCCGGCGGGCGGACCCCGTCCCGGGGCGGTCGCGAGAGCATGGCGTCGACCGGCGGGGCCGCGTGCTAAAAGCCGGTCATAACCGGGCAATTGGGGAAACGAAGACGTGGACTCCTTGCGCGCGATGGAAGTCTTCACCGCGGTCGCCGAGACGGGCAGCTTCCTGCGTGCGGCCGGGCAGCTGCAAATGTCCGCGGCCCAGGCGTCGCAGAAGGTGAAACAGCTTGAGGCGCGGCTGGGCGTGCTGCTGCTCAACCGCTCCACGCGGCAGGTCCGCCTGACGGAGGAAGGCAAGACCTATTACGAGATGGCGAGCGCCATCCTGCAGTCGGTCGCCGACGCCGAGGCCAAGATCGCCGAACTCGGCGCCTCGCCGCAGGGCCGCCTGCGGGTCGAGGCCTCGGTCACGCTGGTCGACACGGTGATCCTGCCGGTCCTGGGCGCCTTCCGCGACCGCTATCCCGACATTTCGCTGGAGTTCATCCACGCCGACCAGCTGTACGGGGCGATGAACCCGAGCTGCGAGGTGATGCTACGGCTGGGGCCGCTGGCGGACACCGGGCTGATCGCCCATTCCCTCGGACGAGCGCCCATGGGCGCCTTCGCCGCGCCCTCCTACCTCGCCGCATTCGGGGAGCCCGCGAAGCCCGAGGACCTCATGCGGCACCGGTGCATAAACTTCCTCGACCCGACCACCGGAGCGATCCACCCGTGGCGGTTCGAGCGCGGCGACGAGGTCGTCTCGATCACCCCGCCGCCGGGGCTGGCTTTCAACCAGGGGGAATCCCGGCTGGCCGCCGGCCTGCTCGGCCTGGGCGTCTACCGGGGCATGGACCTGCGGCTGGAGGAGCACATCGCGGCCGGGCGCCTCCGGCGCATCCTGACGGACTGGACGACCGACAGCCCGCTGATCATGATCTGCTATCAGGGCGGCCGGACGCTGTCGCGGCGGGCGCGCTGCTTCGTCGATCACCTGCGGAGCTGTTATGGCGAGCGGGACGACTTTCGCGATCCGCGCGCATGAGCGGCCAATCCAGGGTGGCGGCGCGCGCCATGTCGCATGCAGCGATATAGCCGAAGGTCATTCCCGGACCGATGGAGCTTCCCCCGCCGCCATAGTGTCCCCAGGTCATGGAGTGCATGTCGCAACCCACCGCATAGAGGCCGGCCACGGGCCGGTCGTCGGCGTCGAGCACGCGAGCACGCTCGTCCGTGACCAGCCCAACGGAAGTGCCGAGGTTCCCCGGCCACAGCTTGAGGGCATAGAACGGACCCGTCTCGATCGGCCCGAGACACGGGTTGGGCTTGTTGTCGGGGTCACCCTGCCAAATATCGTAGGCGCTCTCGCCCTTGTGGAAGTCCAGGTCGACCCCCGAGCGCGCGAACGCGTTCATGCGCGCGACGGTTTCCTGCAGGCCCTCCGCGTCGACGCCGATGGCGGCGGCGAGCTCGCAGATGGTCGATGCGCGGGTGATGTGCTCCGGGCGCAGGTAGCGGCCCAGGGGGCGCAGCCAGGCCGGGCCGGGGCGCACCAGGCCCAGTCCGTAGCGCCGCAACCGCACGTGATCACAAATCAGGAACGAGGGCGCCGCCTCCTCCGCCGCGTTCATCGCGTGGGCGACGTCGTTGTACGGCCAGGCCTCGTTCACGAACCGCCGCCCGCGCCGGTTCACCAGGACGAAGCCGGGCTTGTTGCGGTCGCGCCGCAGGAAAGGGATCACCGAGACGAGCTGGCCGCGGTCGTCCTTCAGGATCGCCGACTGCGTGCCGAGGAAGTTCTGGAAATTGCCCGTTCCCAGCTTGCCGCCGGCCGCCAGGCCCATGCGCAGACCGTCGCCGGTGTCGCCCTCCACCATGTTGCTGAAGTAGGAGCCCGGCGTCAGCTGCGCCGAAAGCGCAGGATCGTGGGCGAATCCGCCTGCGCCCAGCACCACGCCGCGCCGCGCCTCGACGGTCAGCCGGCGCGAGCCCTGACGCAGCTTGACCCCGACGACGCGCCCGCGGCGGACCTCGAGGCCGGTGGCGGCGGTCTCCGGCCAGAGCGTCACGCCGACGTCGAGCGCGGACCGGAGCAGCCG
>CBJNAS010000492.1:0-2541 GCA_966434565.1 uncultured Phenylobacterium sp. | reverse complement strand
GGTCGTGTCCCGCCGGGTGGTGTAGCTGGGCGGTAGCGAAGCCGCTCGCGTAGCGCGCCCTCACAAGGCGCCGTAGCGAAGCGAGCGGCGTAGCGGGTGGTCATCCGCGATCTTCGGTTAGGGTCGGGTTTGCTGATCTCAACCCCAGACCAAGAGACCGTAGATGACCAACGACATGATCGCCTTTCGTGGGCTGCTGGAGAAGAGCGCCGACGCCGATTTGCTGCGCGAGATGATCGGTTTCGCCGCCGAGCGGCTGATGGAGCTGGAAGTGGGCCAGCTCACCGGCGCCGCGCACGGCGAGAAGAGCGCCGAGCGGCTGGTGCAGCGCAACGGCTATCGCGAGCGCGACTGGGAGACCCGCGCCGGGACCGTCGAACTGCGGATCCCGAAGCTCAGGAAAGGCAGCTACTTCCCGTTCTTCCTCGAGCCGCGGCGGCTGGCGGAGAAGGCGCTGACCGCGGTGATCCAGGAAGCTTACATCCAGGGCGTCTCGACCCGCTCGGTCGACGACCTGGTCAAGGCGATGGGCATGAGCGGCATCTCAAAGAGCCAGGTCAGCCGGCTGTGCGAGGAGATCGACGAGCGGGTGAAGGCCTTCCTAGAGCGGCCGATCGAGGGCGAGTGGCCGTATTGCTGGGTCGACGCCACGTACGTGAAGGTGCGCCAGGCCGGCCGGGTGGTGTCGATGGCGGTGACCGTCGCGGTCGGCGTCAACACCGACGGCCGCCGCGAGGTGCTGGGCATGGACGTCGGCCCGTCCGAAGCGGAGACCTTCTGGACCGAGTTCCTGCGCAAGCTCGCGCGGCGCGGCCTGCGCGGCGTGAAATTGGTGATCTCCGACGCCCACGAGGGCCTCAAGGCCGCCGCCGCCCGGGTGCTGAGCGCCACGCACCAGCGCTGCCGCGTGCACTTCGCCCGCAACGCGCTGGCTCACGCCGGCAAGAACGGCCGCCGCGTGGTGTCGGCGCTGATGGCCACCGCCTTCGCCCAGGACGAGCCCTCGGCCGCCAAGGCGCAGTGGCGCAGGGTATCCGACCAGCTGCGGCCCAAGCTGCCGAAACTCGCCGAGCTGATGGACCGGGCTGAAGACGATGTGCTGGCGTACATGAGCTTCCCGGCCGTCCATCGTCAGAAGATCCACTCGGTCAACCCGATCGAGCGGGTGAACCGGGAGATCAAGCGGCGCACCGAGGTGGTCGGCATCTTCCCGAACGAGGCGGCGCTCACCCGCCTGGTCGGCGCCATCCTGCTCGAACAATCCGACGAATGGGCCGTGCAGCGCTCGCGCTACATGCCCCTGGAAAGCTTCGCCCCGCTCAGCGATGATGCCCTCGTCAGCCTGCCGGACATGGCGGCCTGACCAGATCCGGCTGGCCGGAGATCGCGGTGATCACACCGCCGAAGCTACACCACGGCTTGGGACACGATCCTCGGAGCTTGTCGGCAGGCGGAAGACGGAACTCGCAGAAGAGGTTCTCGCTCAGTTCTACCGCGCCAGAGACGTGCTGACGTGGGCGCGGACGCCTGCGTTGCGCGAGCAGGCCTGGCGCGCCACCGAAGCGCGCGGCGGCAACTGGAACCAGGCGCTTTCCGCCCCGATCGAACGCATCACTGAGGAGAGCGAGCTGTTCTCGCAGCTGCACGCCAATCGCTACCGCTTTATCGCCTACTTCGGAGAGGCGGCCTCCTCGGCATTCGAGGAGATCCGTTCAGTCCACGCAGAGGTAGTCGCCGCAGCGGGCGAACTCGTCAGGGGCAATGCGGATCCGGCGCCTGCGGCCGAGGCGAAACGCGAAATATGGGAAGGAGCGATCGGCTGGGGCCAACGTGAGGACGACCGCATTCCCGCGCGGGTCGACAACGCCGTCCGGCAAATCGAGCAGATCTGTCTACCGCTGATCCAGGCCGAGCGCTGACGGCGGCCGACGCCAAGCGCGTCAGGGGGCGAAGGTCTGCTGACTCAGGATGGTCCGTCGCGCCGCCCAGCAGCGCGCCGATTAAGGCCTCGGCTTCGGCGGCGGATCGTCCTTGGCAGGCGCGGCGAGCACGGTTCTCGGGGACGCAGCCTGCGGCTCGCGACTTTCAGCCAGGCCGGACGGCCCCGATCTAGCTCGGGCCGCACCAGCCCGGCAGGAACGTCGCTTCCTTGCTCTTGGCCAGCCTGACCGCTTTTAGCACTGCGGCCTCGAAGTCGCGCTGAATGACCTGCACGTCCACGCGTGTTCGCAGGTAGTCCGCCCACAGGAACTCCGAAAACGGGGCAAGGTCTTTTGCATATCCTCCTGCACGCCGAAGCTCGCCGGCAAGGCTCCGGTATGGATCATCGACAAGCTCAGCGATGGTCTTGGGGATGATCGAGAACCCGCGCCGGACGCCCGCGGCGTCGTAAGGGTGGCACCAGGCCTTGTTGTCCAGGAAGCCCCAGAACGAGTCCTTGGGCAAAGCGGAGAGATCCGCGACGACGCCGCTCAGGACCTCCTTCACGCCCTCCTCGTGCAACGCCATGGCGAGGTGATGATGATCGATCAGGTAGTGACG
>CBJNAS010000491.1:0-2550 GCA_966434565.1 uncultured Phenylobacterium sp. | reverse complement strand
CCGCGGGCGTGGACAGCGCGCCGTACTTCAAGGCGTTCGTGGCGAGTTCGTGGAAGGCCATGCCCAGCGTGACGGCGAAGGCCGGTCCTATGTTCACGTCCTCACCGGAAATTTCGAACCGGGGCTCGGCCGTGGGGCCATAGGGCGCCAGCACCCGTTCCACGATCAGCCTCAGCCGAACGGCCTGCCAACCGCTCTGGTTGAGCGCATTGTGTGTCGCCGAGAGGGCCGCGAGCCGGCCCTCGAATTCATCTCGGAACGCCGCCGCCGAGTCTGCTGAGCGCAAGGTCTGGGCGCACAGCGACTGCACCGTCGCGAGCGTGTTCTTCACGCGATGGTTGAGCTCGTCCAGGAGGGTCTTTTGTCGCTGTGCGGCGTCGGCGGCTTCCGAGCGGTCGAGCAGGAAGGCGACGCCCTGGTCTTCGGAACCGTCCAGATAGGCGCCGCCGATGAGAACCGGCAGGCGACGGCCGTCTTTGCGGAATATCTCCTTCTCGTGCGGTTCGAAGCTGCCGGTGGCCTGCAGACTGGCTCGGTCGTGCTCGTCGCGCGCCCGGTATTCCGGCGGCGTGTTTGCGGGCCAGCGAAACGCGCCCGCCTCCAGCTCCTGCCGGGTGTAACCCAGCATGTGCAGCGCAGCGTCGTTGGCCTCCGTGACCTTGCTTTGCCGATCCCAGAAGATCACGCCGATGATGTCGGTGTCGAACAGGCGGCGGATCTTGGCCTCGCGGTCGCGCAGGTCGGCGTAAAGGCCGGCGTTCTCCAGCGAGATCACCGCCTGCGAGGCCAGCAGCGTCAGCATTTCCATGCGCCCGGGGGTGAAGGCGCGCGCGGCGGCTGCGTTCTCCAGGTACAGAACGCCGGTCAGCTGGGTGCTCTTGATCAGCGGAAGACAGAGGAGCGAACGGGGAGGCGCCTCGCGGAAATAAGGGTCGTCCGAATAGGGGTGCGGCCCCGCCGTGTCGTCCACCAAGACGTCCTGGCGCGTGCGCATGACATAGCGCAGGACGGAAGCCGGAAGAGCGACCTCGTCGAGGGCGAATGGGCCTTGCGTGACCGTGATCCTGTCGCCGGCGGCGCGCGCTTCCGCCGCGATCGCAAAGGATCTGCCCCGGGACAGCATCAGCACGCCGCGATCGGCGCCGGCGTTCTCGATGGCGATCGACATCAGGGTCTCGATCAGCCTGTCGAGCTCTATCTCGCCGGAGATGGCCTGCGACGCCTTGACCGCCGTCACGATGTCCAGCTGACCGGCGGGCGAGCCGGTCGTGACGACGGCGGAACGATCTTCCGAAATGGCGAGCCCCGGATGGCGCTCGTCGAGCTGCCGGACTTTGCCCTCGGCGCCCCATTGGGCGTAGCAGGCCCGTGCGTGCCGCAGATGAGCGGTGGCGTTCGTGTCCAGCCCGAGATCGAAGTAGAACTTGGCGGCGAACTCGCTGGCCAGGGCTTCGTTGTGAATCAACCCGTTCCGGCGCGCCGCAGCGATGGCCCGCTCGTAAAGGCGCTGGGCGTCCAGCGTCCGCCCCTCCAGTCGCGCCACCTCCGCGCCGACCAGCGAGGCGCGGTCTTCAAATCCTTCGGGGCAATGCTTGGCCCAGACGTCAAGCAGCAGGCGATGAGCGCCGATGGCCTCGAGGCGGCGCAACTGATCGCCGGCGCTGGCGCTCGCGCCGGCGTGCGCCAGCGCCGCGTAGAAATGGAATTCGGCGAGCTCGAAGTACCCCGATACGAGCCCGAGGCCGGCTTGCGCCTTGGCCGCGGCCACAAGCGCGAGCGTGTAGTCGGCGGCTAGAACCCCCGCCCGTAATTTACGTATCCAAAAGAGGCACTCGGCCCAGGCAAGGTGGGGATTTTCCGCCAGGCGCCGCTCGAGCTGGCCTTCGTCAATTTCCGCGCTCTCGAAGCTTCCGAAGCGCGACGTGCGCCCGCGCAACATGCGGACGAGCGCGAGCTGGGTGGCGATGATATCGGCGGCGAATCCGAAACGCGTCTCGCGCTCAAAGGCGAGGGCCCGCTCGGCCTCCTGTTCGAGCTGGGCGAGCGGCTCGCCGCCCACCAGCTGCAGCCCGATCCTGGCGATTTTGCAGTAAGCTGCGCAGGTGAGATCGCCGCGTTCTCGCGCGATTTCCAAGCCGCGTTGCGCGATCGCGGCGCTGTCGCGGATGCGCCCCCTCCAGGGAAGAATAGTGAAAGTGAAGCCGCAATAGACCTGCGCCTTAAATCGGTCCATTCCCTCTCTATCGGCCAAGCGGAGGCCCAGTTCGCCGAATTGAAAGGCGGCCGAGTAATCGCTGAAATACGCGGTAAATAAATACGCCGCGGTATTATAAGCGAAAGCCGACGCGTCTGTGTTTCCGTACTGCAGGCTGAGGTTCATCATGCGGCCGGCGGTAAGGGCGACCAGATTTCGGTTGGGTGCTGGCACCAGAAGCTCGAGGAGCACGTCCATGATGGCGCGTTGATCGGGGTCGCTCATTTGCGGAAGGTCGACGAGCGACGCGATCGAGCGATCGCCGATCCGCCGCCACATCAGTTCGTATTCGCTCG
>CBJNAS010000490.1:0-2566 GCA_966434565.1 uncultured Phenylobacterium sp. | reverse complement strand
CGGACGGCCTCGCCCCCGGGGCCTGGCGGATCATGAGCCCTCAGGAGGTGGCGGCGGTCTTCGCGCCGGCCGCGGCATGATCCCCTGGGTCCAGCTCGATTGCGTGCAGATCCCCGGCGGCGGGGAGCTTCGGCTGATGCGCCGCGGCGCCGAGCTGTCGATCATGTCCGGCGCGATCGAATTGATGAACAGCCGGCTCAGCGGCTCGGAGGAGGCGCTCGCGACGCTCACCTGCGCGCCATTGCGCGCCGTGCGCCGGCCCCGGGTGCTGATCGGCGGGCTGGGCATGGGGTTCACGCTCAGGGCCGCGCTGGCCGAATTGCCGCCGGCGGCGGAGGTGGTGGTGGCCGAGCTCGTGCCCGCGGTGGTCGCCTGGGCGCGCGGCCCGATGGCCGAGCTTTTCGCCGGCAGCCTCGATGAGCCGCGCGTGACCATCGAGGTGACCGATGTCGCCGAGCTGATCGGCCGGGCGAGCGGCGCTTACGACGCGATTCTGCTCGACGTGGACAACGGGCCGGGCGGACTGAACCTTGCGGCGAACGACGGCCTCTCCAGCGCGGCCGGTCTCGCCGCCGCGGCCGCGGCGCTGCAGCCCGGCGGGGTGCTGGCCGTGTGGTCGGCGACGCAGGACAGCGGCTTCGTGCAACGGCTGCGACGCGGCGGCTACGTGGTCGAAGAGAAGCGGGTCCGAGCCACCGGCCGCAAGCGCGGCGCCCGGCATGTGATCTGGCTGGCGCGGCGACCGGCGGGACGGTCCGCCCTCAGCCTTCGCGCGCCGGGCTGAGCGAGATGTCGACCATGATCTCGGCCGAGATGGCCTCCAGCGCCGCCTGCACCCCGCTCGCCTGCAGGCCCGGCGGCAGCCGCAGGCGCGCCTCCATGTGGAACAGCGCCGCGCCGGCGTGCGGCTCGACGCTGATCCTGCTGTCGAAGGTCTCGATGTTCACGTCCAGGTCGCTCAGCACCGCGGTCACCTGGCGCACGATGCCCGGCCGATCCTGGCCGACCAGGCCGAAGCGGAGCGCTTCGCCGGCCGCGCCGGGGCCCTCGACCGCCGGGGCGAGGCGCACCTCCAGGCCCTGGCCGTCGACCGCGCGCACGGCCGCGCGCAGGGCGTCGACGGCGTTCGCGTCGAGCTCGACCAGCACCGACCCGACATAGAGTCCGCCCAGCTGGCTGAGATGGCTCTCCAGCCAGTTGCCGCCGGCCGACAGGACCGCCCGCGCGAGCGCTTCGGTCAGGCCGGGCCGGTCGCTGCCGCTCACGCTCAGGATCACCGACGCCATCAGCCACTCTCGGATGCTGCGGCCGAACGAGCCACGCGCGCCGGGGGCCGTCAACTCGGATCTGCGTGCGCGCTCGCGTCAAACAAGCTCGTCGGTGTTCCCGACCGTGCTGGCCTGAGGCGGCCGGGCCTCAGGCGATCGCCGCGAGCAGCGCCGGCGAGCTGGCGACGGCGCCGAACACGCCGCCCTGCATCTTCACCATCTGCAGGGCCGCGGCATGGTTGGCGGGATCGGTCGCCGCGCAGCAGTCGGCCAGCAGCAGGCATTCGAAGCCACGGTCGTTCGCCTCGCGCATGGTGGTGTGGACGCAGACGTCGGTGGTGATGCCGGTCAGGATCAGGTTGCGGACGCCCCGTGTGCGCAGCAACAACTCGAGGTCGGTGGCGCAGAAGCTGCCCTTGCCCGGCTTGTCGATGACCGGCTCGCCGGGAAGGGGCGCCAGCTCCGGGATGATCTCCCACCCGGGTTCACCGCGCACCAGCACCCGGCCGCAGGGACCGGGGTCGCCGATCCCGGCGCCGATCTGCCGCGAGCGCCAGCGCTTGTTCTCCGGCAGGTCGGACAGGTCCGGCCGATGCCCTTCGCGGGTGTGGATGATGGTGTAGCCGGCCGGCCTGAGGGCAGTCAGCAAAGCGCCGATCGGCTCGATCGGCGCCCGGGTGAGCGCGATGTCGTAGCCCATGGCGTCGACATAGCCGCCCGGGCCGCAGAAGTCGGTCTGCATGTCGATGACGATGAGCGCGGTGTTCTGTGGCCTGAGGTCGCCGTCGAACGGCCAGGCGTAGGGCTGGGAGTCGATCGTCGTCATGGCCGCCAGCCTACGCCAGGACCCAGCGGGCCTTCGCGCGCAACCCGCGCCGTGGGCGGGCGGATGCGGGAGATGTCCGTCCGCTGGGCGCCGGCCCAGGCTATTTGGACCGATCAGGGCCGTTCGTTGCGGATCGCGCCCAGGATGTCCTCCAGCAGCACCTCGGTGCGCGTCGGCGCGGGCGGCGCGGAGGGGGCCACGGCCTCCTGCCGGCGCAGGCTGTTGATCAGCTTGACGACCACGAAGATGACGAGGGCGATGATCAGGAACTGGATGAGGGTGTTGACGAAGGCGCCGTACAGCACCGCCACCTCGGGCTTCTTCGCCACGGGATCGGCCGCCTTCAGCACCACCTTCATTTGCGAAAAGTCGATCCCGCCGGTGATCAGGCCGATCGGCGGCATCACCACCTGGTCGACCAGGCTGGTGACGATCTTGCCGAAGGCGCCGCCGATGATCACGCCGACCGCCA
>CBJNAS010000489.1:0-2570 GCA_966434565.1 uncultured Phenylobacterium sp. | reverse complement strand
CCAGCTGGATCCACCGCGCCCGGCTCCAGCGATCCGGTGTGCAAATGCTGGGGGGCGTTGACTATCGGCGGGTCGAGGAGGGGGGGCTGGTGATTTCGACCGCGGGGGAGGAGCGGCTGATCCCGGCTGACACCATCATCATCTGCGCGGGCCAGGAATCGCAAAGATCGCTTTATGACGAGCTGCGGGCTCGGGCTCCGGCTGCGACGGTGCATATCATTGGCGGCGCAGACGTGGCTGGTGAACTCGATGCGGTGCGAGCCATCGATCAAGCCACCCGTCTGGCGATGACCGTCTGACTCAACTCTGTCCGCGCGGGCTGAGGCCGGCTGAAGCGGGCATGCGGCGAGGCTTGAAGGTCGCCGCCTTCGCCGTCCGAGGCGATGTCCCTCAGAGTCGGGCGATCGCCGGGCTTCAGCCGAGCGCGGCCAGCAGCTCCGGGACGGCGGCCTTGTAGTCGGCCACCAGGCCGTAGTCGGCGACCTGGAAGATCGGCGCGTCCGGATCCTTGTTGATCGCCACGATCACCTTGGAGTCCTTCATGCCGGCCAGGTGCTGGATGGCGCCGGAGATGCCGACCGCCACATAGAGCTCGGGCGCGACGACCTTGCCGGTCTGGCCGACCTGGTAGTCGTTCGGCGCATAGCCCGCATCGACGGCGGCGCGGCTGGCGCCGACCGCGGCGCCCAGCTTGTCGGCCAGCGGCTCGATGACCCGCTGGAACTCCTCGGCCGAGCCGAGCGCGCGGCCGCCGGAGACGACGATCTTGGCCCCGGCGAGCTCGGGACGGGCCGACTTCACCAGCTTCTGCTCGACGAAGCGGGTCTTGCCCGGGGCGGCGGGCGCCGCGATCGTCTCGACCGAGGCCGCGCCGCCGTCCGCCGCCGCCTTGAAGGCGGTCGGGCGCACGGTGATCACCTTCTTGGCCTCCGACGACTGCACCGTCTCCAGCGCGTTGCCGGCGTAGATCGGCCGCACGAAAGTGGAGGCGTCGACCACCTCGATGATGTCGGAGATCTGCGCCACGTCGAGCTTGGCGGCGATCCGCGGCGACAGGTTCTTGCCCTGCGCCGTGGCCGGCGTCAGCAGCGCGTCGTAGGACCCCATCAGCGGAACGACGACGGCCTCGAACGCCTCCGCCAGGCCCTGGCCCAGCTCGGCGCTCTCGGCCAGCAGCACCTTGCGCACGCCGGCGATCTTCGACGCCGCTTCGGCGGCGCCCTTGGCGTCCAGGCCGGCGACCAGCACGTCGACGTCGCCCGACAGGGCTTGCGCGGCGGTGACGGTCTTATGCGTCGAATCCTTCAGCGACGCATTGTCGTGGTCGGCGATGACGAGAACGGCCATCAGAGCACCCCCGCTTCGTTCTTCAGCTTCATGACCAGGTCGGCGGCGGTCTCCACCTTGACGCCGCCGGCGCGCTTCGGCGGCTCGGTGACCTTGAGCACCTTCAGCCGCGGCGCGACGTCGGCGCCCAGCGAGGCCAGCTCCTTCACGTCCAGCGGCTTCTTCTTCGCCTTCATGATGTTGGGCAAGGACGCGTAGCGCGGCTCGTTGAGGCGCAGGTCGACGGTGATCACCGCCGGCAGCTCGACTTCCAGCGTCTGCAGGCCGCCGTCGACTTCACGCGTCACCTTGGCCTTGCCGCCGTCGATCGCGATCTCCGAGGCGAAGGTCGCCTGCGGCCAGTCGAGCAGGGCGCTGAGCATCTGGCCCACGGCGTTGTTGTCGCCGTCGATGGCCTGCTTGCCGATGATCACCACCTCGGGATTTTCTTCGGCGACGAGGGCCTTGAGCACCTTGGCCACCGCCAGCGGCTCCAGGTCCTGGCCCTCGGCGTTCACCAGGATCGCCCGGTCGGCGCCCATGGCCAGCGCCGTGCGCAGCGTCTCCTGCGCCTGGGTCGGGCCCACCGAGACCGCGACGATCTCGGTCGCGACGCCCTTCTCCTTCAGGCGCACGGCCTCCTCGACGGAGATCTCGTCGAACGGATTCATCGACATCTTCACGTTCGCGAGGTCCACGCCGGACTGGTCAGGCTTCACCCGCGCCTTCACGTTGTAGTCGATGACCCGCTTCACCGGGACCAGAACCTTCATCTGCCTTGCTCCTGTTGCGCGTTCGCCCCAAGCAGATCTTCTGCTCGCCGGCGTCGACCTGGTTGGTCCGCGGTCCTAGCTATCGGCCCCTCGACAATCAGGTATCGCTGTAGTCCGGCGTCCGCTTTTCTTTGAACGCTGCGATCGCCTCGCGGTGATCGGCCGTTTCCATCAGCAGGATCTGCTGTCGGTCTTCGAGGGCGAGGGCGGCCTCGAGGCTGCCAACCTGCGCCAGGGCGTTGATCGACTCTTTGGTCATTCGCAGCCCCATGGGCGCAGTCCTCAGCATGTCGTTGGCAAGCTCGAGGCCCTTGTCCAGAAGCTGGTCGGCTTCCACCACCTCGCTCACCAGGCCGGTGGCGAGCGCCCGTTGCGCGGAAATGAACCGCCCGGTGAGGAGAAATTCGGAAGCGACCGAAAGCCCGACAAGCTTGGGCAGGAAATATCCCGACCCCATGTCGGTTCCACTAA
>CBJNAS010000488.1:0-2574 GCA_966434565.1 uncultured Phenylobacterium sp. | reverse complement strand
GTCGCTTGCTGGCCACCCCGGGGGGGACGAACATTACCCCTCCTGCGGGGCCCGCGGCGTCGTTCTCCCGCAGCGAACAACTCGACCGGCTCGAACAGCAATGGGCCCGGGGCGGTCACGGCATGGGATGGGTCTTCCTCGACCAGAACGTGAACAAGGCCGCCAACGACGTCGTCGCCGATTTTGTCCGCGACAGGATCCGCAGCCTGGTGAAGGACCCGCAGGTGGCCGAGGCGCT
Source organism: uncultured Phenylobacterium sp. (assembly GCA_966434565.1). Classification (GTDB taxonomy): domain Bacteria; phylum Pseudomonadota; class Alphaproteobacteria; order Caulobacterales; family Caulobacteraceae; genus Phenylobacterium. Next base: position 2,336 of record CBJNAS010000488.1, on the reverse strand, counting down.
CTGCCCGAACGACCACCCCATCGGCACGCGCCGCCTGGTGCTGGAGACCGGCTACTACGAAGCCTTCAACGGCGGGAACGTGCGCCTGGTCGACGCCCGCCGCAACCCCATCCAGGGAATCACCAGCGCCGGGATCAGCACGCATGAGGCGCACTACGAGGTGGATCTGATCATTCTGGCGCTCGGCTTCCACGCCTTCACCGGCGCCATGGACCGGATCGCCATCCGCAACGCCGAGGCCCGATCGCCCACCGACGGCTGGTCCCGTGGTCCGCGCACCCTGCTCGGCCTGATGACAGCGGGCTTCCCGAACTTCTTCATGCTCTCCGGGGCGGGAAGCCCCTCGGTTCTCGCCAATCTTGTCCTGCAGAACGAGTACCATTGCGACTGGATCGCCGACTGCATCGCCAGCATGGACGCCCGGGGAGTCGCGGCGGTGGAGCCGAGCCTCGAGGCGCAGGATCGTTGGACGGAGCACGCCTCGGAGACGGCCCACGCGCTTTTGCGGCGGCAGGTCGACAACTACATGGTGCACGTCAACAGGGACGACGGCTCGCGCGTCTTCATTCCCTATGCGGGCGGGCTGGCAGCCTACGTCCAGCACTGCGATCAGGTGGCGGCGGACGGCTATCGCGGCTTTGTCTTTCGTTAAGCGGGCCGAGCGGCGCCCAAGCCGGTGAACCCCGCACCTTCGGTATGGAAGGCCGTTGCCGGGGCGGGAGCCGCGGGCTCCGTCCATCGCCGCGCGGCGCGGCAGACCATTGCGGACTGGCCGGTCGCTGGGGCATGGGGGCGCCGGAAATGCCGCCGCCGCGGTCTCGGCGGAGCGGGCATGCGCCGCGCGCCGACAGGACGCGGGCGCAAGCGGCGATAGACATGACCAGGGATGGATAGATGTCGGTCCGTGCGAAACTCGCCGAGAAGGCAGTGCCGTTTGCGGTCACCCAGCCCGATCGCATCCCCGCCAAGCGCTATTACGATCGCGAGTTCTACGAGCTCGAAAAGGAGCGGCTCTGGCCGCGGGTCTGGCAGATGGCCTGCCGGCTCGAGGAGATCCCCGCGAAGGGCGATTTCGTCGTCTACGACATCTTCGACCAGTCGGTGATCGTCACCCGCATCGACGACCACACCGTCAAGGCCTACCACAACCATTGCCGTCACCGCGGGGTCCAGCTGGTGAAGGACCGTGGCCGCAGGGCGGGCGGCTTCGTCTGCCCGTTCCACGGCTGGCGCTGGGATCTATCGGGCAAGAACACTTTTGTCTTCGAGCCGGAAGCGTTTTCGCAAGAAAACATGTGCGAGTCCGACCTCGACCTGCGCGAGGTGCGGGTCGAGACCTGGGGCGGCTGCGCCTTCATCAATTTCGACGACAACGCCCCGCCGCTGAGGCCGTCGCTCGGCCCCTTCGGCGAACGGATGGAGGCCTGGAACGTCGATGACCTGCGCACCGAATGGTGGCTGTCCGCGCGCCTGCCCTGCAACTGGAAGCTCGCCATGGAGGCTTTCCACGAGGGCTACCACGTGGCCACCACCCATCCGCAGCTGCTGCCGCCTGGCGTGAGCAACAAGCCGGGCGAGTCGCGCTATGTGAAGATCCCCGACGAGCTGGTGACGAACACGCTCTGGTACACCATGGCCGCGCAGATGCCGACCGAAGTGGAAGCCCAGAAGTTCATCGACATGAACGTCCACTTCATGCAGGTGCTGAGCGAGGGCATGGCCGGCATGACCCACCAGCGCGAGGTAGACGTCGCGCGCCGGCTCGCCGGCCTGACGCTGCCGAAGAACGCCCAGGAAGCTTCGGTCGTCTGGCGCAAGGCCGTGAACGACGCGGTCATGGACTATTACCACGAGCACGGCGTGCAGATGCCCGACCTGAACATGCTGGACGCCAAGAGCTGGTCGACCAGCGTGAACTTCTGCTTCCCGCATTACTTCCTGCTGCCGACCTTCGGCAGCGCATCGTCCTACCGCATCCGCCCGCTCGGACCGGAGGAGACCCTGTTCGAGCTCTGGTCTCTGACCCGCTTCCCCAAGGGCGAGGAGCCGCCGCGCATCCTGACGCCGGAGCCGATGGCGCACGACGATCCGCGCTGGCCGCCGATCCCGAAGCAGGATTTCTCCAATCTGCCCCGGCAGCAGAGGGGGCTGCATACCGGCGGTTTCGAGTTCATGCGCCTGTCCAAGGACATGGAGGGCCTGATCAGCAACTATCAGCGGCTGATCGACGGCTATCTGGCGGGGTACGACGACGCCACCCTGCTCGAGGCGGTGCAGAAGGTGTCCGGCCCGATCGACATGCCGGTCCTCGACCTCGGCTTCTGACGCTTGCGGCG
>CBJNAS010000487.1:0-2575 GCA_966434565.1 uncultured Phenylobacterium sp. | reverse complement strand
GCGCGTCCTTCAGGAAGGCGCGGGCGATTGCGATGCGCTGCCGCTGGCCGCCGGAGAGCCGGGCGCCCGCCTCGCCGACACCGGTCTCATAGCCCTGCGGCAGGGACGTTATGAACTCGTGCGCCGCCGCGGCGCGGGCGGCGGCCTCGATCTCGGTCGGGCTGGCCTCGGGCCGGCCATAGGCGATGTTCGCGCGGATGCTGTCGTCGAACAGGAAGGGCTCCTGAGTGACCAGGGCGATCTGCCGGCGCAGCGACTCCAGCGTCAGCTCGCGCAGGTCGCGCCCGTCGATCAGCACCCGCCCGTCGGTGACATCGTAGAAGCGGGGAATCAGGTTGAGCAGGGTGGTCTTGCCCCCGCCGGAGGGCCCCACCAGCGCCACCGTCTCGCCCCGGCGCACCTCCAGCGAGACGTCCTTCAGCGCCGGCGGTCCGTCCGCGCCGTAGGCGAAGCCCACGTGGTCGAAGGCGAGGTCGCCTTCGGCCCGCGCCAGCGGCCGCGCCTCCGGTGCATCGCGGATCTCCGGCTCGACGTCGAGGGCGGCGAACAGCCGGCGCGCCGCCGACATGCCCTCGGCGAAGACGGTCTGCAGGTTGGCCAGCTGGCGCATCGACTGGGTGCTCATGCCCAGCGCCGCGATGAAGGAGACGAAGGCCCCCGCGCTCATCCCGCCGTGCTGCGAGCGCCAGCCGGCGTAGGCGAAGACCACGGCGGTGATCATGGTCATCAGCAGTTCGGTGGCCGGCGCAGCGCGGGCGCGGGCGTTGGCGCCCCGCACCAGGTGCTTCTCGCGCCGGCGCACCACCTCGCCGACGCGCGCCTCCTCGAAGCTCTCGCGGTTCTCGATCTTGATCACCCGCACCCCGTCCAGGCTCTCCATGATGGCGGTGGAGAGCGCGGAGGTCTCGGCCATGGCGCCCTTCGCCGCCTTGGTGGTCTGCTTCGAGAAGCGGCGCATCACCCCGCTCGCCACCGGGGCGACCACCAGCAGCACGAGCGACAGGATCCAGTCGTTGTAGAACATCACCACCACGGCGCCGGCGGTGGTGAGGAAGTTCTGGGTGTAGTTCACCACGCCCGAGGTGGCCGCCTCGCGGGTGAGCCCCGCGTCATAGAGCACCGAGGCGACGTAGGCCCCGGAATGCTGGGCCCGCAGGTGGGCCAGGTCGGCGCGCACCAGCTTGCCGAACAGCTGAAGCTGGATGTCGGCCACCACCCCGTTGCCGATGCGGTTCATCAGCGTCGCCTGGATGACCTGGGCGAAGGCTCGCGCGAGGGCCACGACGCCGATGGTGAGGGGCAGCACCACCAGGGCGTGGAGCCGGTGCTCCACCAGCAGCTTGTCGGTCGCTGGCCGCAGGATCTGCACCAGCCAGGCGGATGTCGCCGCCACGGCCACGGCGGCCAGCATGGCGCCCGCGAAGCCCTTCCAGCGGGGCGCCAGATAGACGCGCGCCACACGCCTGATCAGGGCGCCGGCGGACAGCTCGGACGGGGCGGGCGCGGTCATGTCGGCGAGAGGCCTCGTCCGTTGCGGGCATGAAGTCAAGCCGGCGAGACGCCACGCGCGCGAGCATGGCGTCGGCTCGCGCAAAGCCCTAGTTAGGGGCCCGATGACAGAGCGCCCGCCCAGTCCCTTCGACCTGACCGCGCCCGGCGGGCGGCTGAAGGCCTATGTCGACTACCTGTGGAACGACCACGCCTGGCTGCGGCTGGGCTTTTCCAACGCCCACTGGATCTCCGACGAGCTGCTGCGGACCAACCAGCCCTGGCCCTTCCAGCTAGCGCGCTGGAAGGCGCGCGGGGTGCGCACGGTGATCAACCTGCGCGGCCGCTTCGAGGAGAGCTACCATGCGCTGGAAGCCGACGCCTGCCGCCGGCTCGGGCTGAAGCTGGTCGACTTCACCGTGGATTCCCGCGACGCGCCCAGCCGCGAGCGGGTGATCGGGGCCAAGCAGCTGTTCGAGACCGTGGATTATCCGGCGCTGATGCACTGCAAGTCCGGGGCCGACCGGGCCGGCCTGATGAGCGTGCTCTACCTGCACTTTCGCAAGGGCCGGACGATCCGCGAGGCGCTCGAGCAGCTGCACCTGCGCTATCTCCACGTCAAGCAGGGCAAGACCGGCGTGCTCGATTACCTCTTCGAGCGCTACCTCGACGAGGGCGAGCCCGCGGGGCTGTCTTTCCTCGAGTGGGTGCAGAGCCCGATGTACGACCCCAAGGGCTTGAGGGCGCAGTTCCGCTCGGAGATGTGGGGCCGGTTGCTCACCGAAGGCCTGCTCAAGCGGGAGTGATGGGCCTAAGTCGATTAGCCGACCGACGGCCACGCTCTGATGTGCATCGTGGTTCGGTGGACAACCCGCTGGCGCTCAGAAATCCGGAGACCTTCTATACGCTGTTGGGCGTGCGTCCCGACGGCGTGGCCTCGATCGTCGATCTGGTGGCGGCCGAAGACCTGCTGATGGCGCGCCGTCACGCCCGCGCGATGCTGCGCGAGCACCTGAGCTGCAACCTCGTCGAAGTCTGGCGCGACGGGGCGCTGCTGCTGGAGGAGCTGCGGCGCTAGGCGCCGCGC
>CBJNAS010000486.1:0-2583 GCA_966434565.1 uncultured Phenylobacterium sp. | reverse complement strand
CGCCTGGTCCTCCGCCCCTGGCTGAAGACCGAGTTCTATTTCAGCGCCGGGCGGGGCGGCCACTCCGACGACGTGCGCGGCGTGTTCGGCAGCGTCCCGCTCGAGGGCTTCCCGGGCCCCGCCGGCCGCGCCCCCCTGCTCGCCGCAGCCGAGGGCGGGGAGCTCGGCCTGCGCACGAACCTGGTTCCCAAGCTGCGGCTGCAGCTCGCCGTGTTCCGCGAGGACTTCCGCTCGGAGCTGACCTATGACGCCGACGCCGGCGAGGACAGCGCGAGCGCGCCGAGCCGACGGCAGGGGATCGAGATCTCCGGCCAGGTGCGGCCCGCGCCCTGGGTCGAGTTCAACGCCGACCTGGCGTTCTCCAGGGCGCGCTACCGCGGCGGGCTGGCGGACTTCGGCCTGGACGGCCGCTACATCGCCAATGCGCCCGGGTTCATCGGCTCTTTCGGGGTGCTGGTCGACGACCTCGGCCCCTGGTCGGGCGCCTTGCAGTGGCGCGCGCTGGGCGCCTATCCGATCCGTGACGGCATTCGCGATCCGCAGGATCGCGGTTACCGGGAGCTCAACCTCGAGGTCGGCTACCGCTTCGGGCCGCGCCTGCGGGGCCAGCTGGCGATCTTCAACCTGCTGAACAGCCACGACAACGCGGCCGCCTACCACTACGCCACGCGCCTGCCCGGCGAGCCGGCGGAGGGCGTGGAGGACTTCCAGGTCCACCCGCTGGAGCCGGTCTCGGCGCGGCTCACCCTGACCGCGACCTTTTAGGTCCCGGCCGCCGCCTTCCGTCCCGCCGCGACCGGCGGGGGCTGCGGGCGCAGGAAGGTGAACTCGTCGTCTTTCGAGAGCTGTGGCGCGAAGCGATAGCCCTCGGCGTCGAAGCCCCGCAGGTCATCGGCCCGCTCGAGGCGGTTGTCGATCGTCCAGCGCGCCAGCAGCCCCCGCGCCTTCTTGGCGAAGAAGGAGATGATCCGCGCCTCGCCGTCCTTCTCCTCCAGGAAGCGGCAAGACAGCACCGGCAGGCTGAGGGCCTTGCGGTCGACTGCGTCGAAGTATTCGCCGCTCGCGCAGTTCACCAGCGTCTTGTCCTTATGGCCGGCGGCGGCCTCGTTCAGCGCCTTGGAGATGCGGTCGCCCCAGAAGTCGTAGAGGCTCTGGCCGCGTCGGGTCTTCAGCCGCGTCCCCATCTCTAGGCGATAGGGCTGGATGGCGTCGAGCGGCCGCAGCACGCCATAGAGGCCCGACAGGATCCGCACGTGGTCCTGAGCCCAGGCGAGCGCCTTCTTGTCGAGCTCGCGGGCGCGCAGGCCGGTGTAGACGTCTCCGTTGAAGGCGAAGGCCGCCTGCAGACCCTCCTCGGCCTCCGGATCGAAGGCCTGGAAGCGCTCGCGGTTCAGCTTGGCGAGGTTGTCCGACAGCGACATCAGCCGGCGCAGGTCGGCGACCGTCAGCTTGCGCGTGACCTTGGCGAGCTCGACCATGTCCTTGCCGAGCTGCGGCGTCGAGAGCGGCGCCGCCTGGGCAGGCGCGGTGAAGTCGAGGGCCTTGGCCGGCGAGAGCACGATCAGCATGGCAGCGGTTTGCCGCTACGCCCGACTACGCGCAAGCGGGTCAACGGATTTGAACCACGGAAATCACGGACGACACGGAAGACCGAAGTCATAAGCATTCCCTGACCGCCCGATGGCCGGTCGATCAACAAGCCGCCAAACTCTTTCCATGTCTTCCGCAATATCCGTGGTTCAAATCTAAAACAGCACGCGCGGATTCATGATGCGCCTAGGGTCGAGCGCGCGGCGGACCGCCTGCATCATCTCGACCTCGACCGCGCTCTTGTAGCGCCGCGCCTCCTCGGTTTTCATCACGCCCAGCCCGTGCTCCGCGGAGATCGAGCCGCCGAGGCGCGCCACGATGTCGTGGACGATGCGGGCGCCGTCGTCGCGACGGGCGGCGTGCTCGGCGTCCGAGCCGCCGTCGGGGCGCAGGACGTCATAGTGGACGTTGCCGTCGCCGATGTGGCCAAAGGCGGAGATGCGCGCCGCGGGAACGAGGGCCCGCACCCCCGCGGTGGCTTCCGCCAGAAAGTCGGCGATCCGGCTCACCGGCACGGCGACGTCGTGCTTCCAGGTGGCCCCCTCGGGCCTCTGGGCCGCCGACTGGTTCTCCCGCAAGGCCCAGAGGGCCTTCGCCTGGGCCTCCGTCTGGGCGACCGCCGCATCTCGCACGAGGCCGTCTTCCAGCCCACGCTCCAGGAAGCGGCCCATGGCGGCCTCCGCCGCATCCGGTTCACCAGAGCCGAACTCGGCCAGCACATACCAGGGATGCGGCGCTTCCAGCGGGTCACGCGAACCGGGGATGTTCTTCAGCACGAAGTCGATGCCCTGGCGGCCCATCAGCTCGAAGGCCTCGACCCCGCCGCCGGTCTCCTCCTTGGCGCGCGCCAGCAGGCGGATCGCCGCCTCGGGGCTCTCGACGGCGACGAAGGCCACCGCCCGCGAGACGAGCTCGGGCGACAGCTTCAGCGCCGCGGCCGTGACCACGCCCAAAGTGCCCTCGGCGCCGCACAGCAATTGCCGCAGGTCGTAA
>CBJNAS010000485.1:0-2588 GCA_966434565.1 uncultured Phenylobacterium sp. | reverse complement strand
CTGGTGGTCGACGGCCGCGGCTTCCAGCTGCAGGGCTACGAGAAGGGCTTCTTCATGGGCCCGACGCTGTTCGATCAGGTGAAGACCGACATGCGCACCTACAACGAAGAGATCTTCGGCCCGGTGTTGCAGATCGTCCGCGCCGAGAGCTTCGACGAGGCGGTTGGCCTGCCGAGCAAGCACCAGTACGGCAACGGCGTGGCGATCTTCACCGGCAACGGCCGCGCCGCGCGCGAGTTCGCCAGCCGTGTCCAGGTCGGCATGGTCGGCATCAACGTGCCGATCCCCGTGCCGGTCGCCTACCATTCGTTCGGCGGCTGGAAGCGCTCGGGCTTCGGCGACCAGAACCAGTACGGCATGGAAGGCGTGCGCTTCTACACCAAGGTGAAGACCGTCACCGCGCGTTGGCCGGAGGGCGAGCACGAAGACTCCGCCTTCGTCATTCCGACCCTGAAGTAGGGCCTCCGACGATGACCGAGGTCTCCCGTATCGCCTTCATCGGCCTGGGCAACATGGGCGGCGGCATGGCCGCGAGCCAGGCCAAGGCCGGCCGCCAGGTGCTGGCCTTCGACCTGTCGGAGGCGGCGGTGGCGAAAGCCGTCGCCGCGGGCTGCCGCGGCGCGGCCTCGGTTCCCGAGGCGGTGCGGGAGGCCCAGGTCGTGATCTCCATGCTGCCCGCCGGGCCGCATGTGCGCAGTGTCTACGCCGAGCAGGTGCTGCCCAACGTGGCGACGGGCGCGCTGCTGATCGACTGCTCGACCATCGACGTCGAGAGCGCGCGTGCGGTGGCCGCCCAGGTCAGCGCCGCGGGCTTCCGCTTCGCCGACGCCCCGGTCTCCGGCGGAACGGCGGCGGCCGATGCGGGCACGCTCGCCTTCATGTTGGGCTGCGATGAGGCCGACTTCCCGGCGGTCGAGGCGGCCATCGCGCCCATGTCGCGCGCCACCATCCGCGCCGGCGGCCACGGCACGGGCCAGGCGGCGAAGATCTGCAACAACATGGTGCTCGGCATCTCGATGATCGCGGTGTGCGAGGCCCTGGCGCTCGCCGAGAAGCTGGGGCTGGAGCCGGAGCGCTTCTTCGAGATCGCGTCCAACTCCTCCGGCCAGTGCTGGAGCCTGACCAGCTACTGCCCCTGGCCGGGCCTGGCGCCCGCCGCGCCGTCGAACCGCGGCTACGAGGGCGGCTTCGCCACGGCGATGATGCTGAAGGACCTGAAGCTCGCCCAAGACGCGGCCGCAAAGGCGGGGGCGGCGACACCCATGGGCGCCCAGGCCGAGGGCCTCTACGCCCTGTTCGAGCGGCTGGGGGCCGGCGGCAAGGACTTCTCCGCTATTCTTCACCTGCTGCGCGGACAGCTGGTCGAGCTCGGCCTGTGAGCCGCGCTGGCCGCCCGGCGCCTGCCACCCGCGCGCGTGATATCGCGTCTAATATGACCCCGCGAATTGCCGACCTTTTTTCTTTCGGGGGCGGGCGCGGGCCCTCGGCGCGGGGTCGCTCCGGTGCTGCGCCAGTTCGGCCAAACCATTGAACGATAGCCACTTTCCTTGTTCGCCGGCGATCGTGGAGCTTGCCGCCCTGAGCGGGTGTCCGCCACGAGCTTCGGAGCCTGTGCAAGAATTGGGCAGATGATGCTGCGGGCGTGTTGACTGGCGTCATGGAAAACTCCATTAGGCCTGAGTTGGCGGGTGACCGGATATTGACCGGCGGCCGATCCGAGCCATCGGATGCCCTGTCGACGCGGCTCGCGGCCGCAGCTTCTATACTGCCAGGCGCGGCCTTTGAATTTCCGACTCTGAAGGCTGCAATATTGTGAGGCGAGGCCCGCCAGGGGCCCTGCGGTAGAGGGACGGGAGCTCATATGGCTTCGGATACGCGCGTCATCGGCGTCTTGAAGGAGACCTGGCCCGGCGAGGCGCGGGTCGCGATCTCTCCGGAGATCGCGAAGAAGTACGCGAAGGACAAGCTGCAGGTGGTGATCGAGCCGGGCGCCGGCGTGTCGGCCAGCTTCCCGGACTCCGAGTTCGCCGAGGTGGAGTTCGCGCAACGCAGCGCCGTTCTGGCGCGCGCCGACCTGCTGCTCACCGTTCGCCCGCCGCCGGCGGAAGATGTGGCCCGGCTGAAGGGGGGGGCGAGCGTCGTCGGCCTGCTCGATCCCTCGCGCAATGCGCCGCTGCTCGACAGGCTCGCCGGCCAGGGGCTGTCTGCCTATGCCCTGGAGCTCTTGCCGCGTACGACGCGGGCGCAGGTGATGGACGCGCTGTCGTCGCAGGCCAACCTCGCCGGCTATCGCGCGGTGGTCGAGGCGGCCCACGCCTACGGCAAGGCGATGCCGATGATGACCACGGCGGCCGGCACGGTGCAGCCGGCCAAGGTCTTCGTGATGGGGGCGGGCGTCGCGGGCCTGCAGGCCATCGCCACCGCCCGGCGGATGGGCGCGGTGGTCACCGCCACCGACGTGCGCCCCGCCGCCAAGGAGCAGGTGCAGAGCCTGGGCGCCAAGTTCGTCGCCGTCGAGGACGAAGAGTTCGCCGCCGCGGAATCCGCCGGCGGCTACGCCAAGCCGATGAGCGCCGAGTACCAGGCCA
>CBJNAS010000484.1:0-2591 GCA_966434565.1 uncultured Phenylobacterium sp. | reverse complement strand
CCGCATGCGCGGCTCGACGCCCAAGCTGTGGAGCGGCTGGTCGCCGGCTCAGCGCCGTCAGTTCCTCAGGCATCTGCGGCCCTGGTGGGACGTGCACCGGCACCGCATGGCGCCGCAGGTGGCCGGGCGCGTGGCGGAGATGCAGCGCGCCGGAGAGCTGGTGATCGAAGCCGGCAGCCTCTTGCGCCTCGATCTGGACGGCTTCTCGGTGCGCGCGGAGTGGCGCCGGCGCGGCGTGAATGAGATCCGCTCGGCCCGGTTCGATGCGGTGGTCAACTGCACGGGACAGGGCGGCGCGCTGGATCAGGGCGACCAGCCCTTGCTTGCGGCCCTGCTGCGCCGCGGCCTGATCCGGCCGGATTCCTGCCAGCTGGGGCTGGACGTCGACGCGGCCTCGCGCCCGCTGGACGTGTCCGGCGAGCCGCGGCGCGGCCTCTTCGCGGTGGGCCCGCTGACCCGCGGGGCGTTCTGGGAGATGACTGCCGTGCCGGACCTTCGCGGGCAGACCGCCGAGACGGCGCGCGAGCTGATCGCCGGCCTCGGACGACCCCGGCTGATCGCCTCGCCCTGAGCCGCGGCGAGCGCTCAGTGGGCGTCGGCCTGCGGGAAACCCGCCAATATCTCGGCCGGCCCCTGGGGCGACGGCGCGGACATCCGCGGTGTGGAGAGGGTCCATGAGCGATCGTTTTGTCGTGTTGTCGGGCTGCTCGGGCGGAGGGAAGTCCACACTCCTGGCTGAGCTTCGTCGCCGCGGCCACGCCTGCGTGGATGAGCCGGGCCGGCGCATCGTGAGAGAGCAACTCGCGTGCGGCGGGATCGCGCTTCCCTGGTACGACATGGCCGCCTTCGGCCGTCGGGCAATAGAGGTCGCGCTCGCCGATCGGCTCAAGGCCGGCGCGGAGCAGGGGTGGGTGTTCTTCGATCGTGGACTCGTCGACGCGGCCTCAGCGCTCGAACATGCCACCTCGCGTTCCGCGCTGCAGGCCATCGCCTCGGAGCATCGCTATTATCCGACCGTCTTCCTGACGCCGCCCTGGCCCGAAATCTTCGTCGCCGATCCGGAACGGCGGCATGGACTCGAAGACGCTATCGCTGAATACGAGCGGCTCGAGCGCGCTTACCGCGCGCTCGACTACATGGTGATGGTTCTGCCGCGGACGTCGGTCGAAGAACGCGCTGATCTCATTCTTGGAAAGCTGCAGAACGGCGCAGACCTCGGCGGCAGTGATCGGCGTTGAGCCTGTCGGTGCGCGCTTCGATCCTCGCGGCGGATCCGTTCGCCCGGCGCTAACGGCTTAGGGTTCCGAGGCTGTGCTGTGAGCCGCTGGCGCATCGTGAAACACAGCTTCGATGTTGTGCCCGTCGGGATCGCGCACGAAGGCGCCATAATAGCCAGGGTGGTAGTGCGGGCGCAGCCCTGGGGCGCCGTTGTCGACACCGCCGGCGAGCAGGGCCTCGCGATGGAAGGCGTCCACCGCTGCGCGGTCGCCCGCGCGTAGCGCTACATGCAGCTTACCCGAGGTTGGATCGTGGGCGGCGATCCAGAAGAATGGCCTCGCGTCGCCGTAGCCGGTCACTTTCACCGGCGAGCTCTCGTCCGCGAACAGCCGCCGAACGCCGAGCGGAGCCAGGGCGCGATCGTAGAAGCGCACCGACCGGTCGAAATCCGAAACCCCGAATGTCACATGGTCGATCACGGCGTCCTCGCTATCCACGACGGCGATGCTGGAGACCCTACCTGCCGTCCGATCATGTCTAAAGCCAAGCAATCTAATAGGAGCTGCAGAAGCTCTCGCTTTGCGTTGTCGTGGCGGACTGCAAAATCGGCGCATGCAACCGATGGCGCACGCTGACGCAGAGGACTTGGCGCAGATCCGCTTCCTCCTCACCGACATGGACGAGACCCTCACCTAGGTCTGGGTCTTTCAAGCGAAGTACACGTCAAATGGGCATCCGCTGCGCGAAGCGGTGACCCAGGTCGTCGCCGCCGGCGCCTTCTATGGGGCCGACCGGATGGTGGTGGCCTGCTCGCGGCCGCCCGGGCCCGCCATCATGGAGGAGAAGGCGGACAAGGTCCGTGAATATCCTCGTTCGCGGAGAAGCTTGAGGCCGTACCAAGAGGAGGCGGTCGCCGGCTTTCGCGAGGCGTTGGTATCCCAATGGGCGGGGCCAGGCTGTCCTCGCGACCGGGCTTGGGACGACGGTTGTCATGGCTGAGACCGTCGCGGAGCTGTACCGGGACGGTCATTTGGAACACGGGCGGGTGCTGGTCCTGGCGCAGTCAGTCCCACAACGAGGCCTGGCGCCAAGCGAGCCCGGCCGGGATACCGGGCGGGCTTTTCCAGCCGGCGCGGTGTGGCGCGCCACCTGAGACGTTTTAGCGCAGCATCTACCCATATTCAATCGAACGTCGATTTGCAATCAATCGACCATGTGTTACCGGAAAAACAGTCTCTGATCGTCGAGGGGCCTGGCTGACGGCGCGCCACGCAGGAGTAGGGGATGCGAGCGACCCGGATTTCGGGGACCCGGCCGAACGCTATCGGGAGCATGAGATGACAGTTGCTCGCATCCGGGATGGCGATCCCAGC
>CBJNAS010000483.1:0-2599 GCA_966434565.1 uncultured Phenylobacterium sp. | reverse complement strand
GAGATGGGCAACCTGCAGGAGCGCATCACCTCCACCACCAAGGGCTCGATCACCTCGGTGCAGGCCATCTACGTGCCCGCCGACGACCTGACCGACCCGGCGCCGGCGACCTCCTTCGCCCACCTGGACGCCACCACGGTGCTGAGCCGCGATATCGCCGCCCAGGGGATCTTCCCGGCGGTGGACCCGCTCGACTCGACTTCGCGCATCCTCGACCCGCTGGTGATCGGCGAAGAGCACTACAACACCGCCCGCCGCGTGCAGGAGATCCTGCAGCAGTACAAGGCGCTGAAGGACATCATCGCCATCCTCGGCATGGACGAGCTGTCCGAAGAGGACAAGCTGGTCGTGGCCCGCGCCCGGAAGATCCAGCGCTTCCTGTCGCAGCCCTTCCACGTCGCCGAGCAGTTCACCAACCAGCCCGGCAAGTTCGTCGAGCTGGCGGACACGATCCGCTCGTTCAAGGCGATCTGCAACGGCGAGTGCGACCACCTGCCGGAGCCAGCCTTCTACATGGTCGGCTCGGTCGAAGAGGCGGTGGCCAAGGCCGAGCAGCTGGCGGCGGAAGCCTAAGGCCATGGCCGCGGCCAAGCTTCACTTCTCCCTGGTCTCGCCGGAGCGCGAGCTCTTCGCCGGCCAGGTCGACCAGGTCGACGCGCCGGGTGCGGAGGGCGACTTCGGCGTCCTCGCCGGGCACGCGCCCTTCATGACCACGCTGAAGGAAGGCCTTGTCCGTGTCTATGACGCGGGCAAGGTCCGCACTTTCCAGGTCCGCGGCGGCTTCGCCGACGTGACGCCCGAGGGCCTCACGGTGCTGGCCGAGCACGCCGCCGAGGCCGAAGCCTGATCTTCCCTTCCCTTCATGGGGAGGGAAGGCTCTTGCCTCCGCCGCGGGTTCCGTATTTATGGCGGCGCCAAGTCCAGGGGGAAATCCGCATGCGTCACGTGCTCGCCAGCCTGATCCTAGTCGCCGGTCTCGCGGGCTCCGCCCAGGCCCAGACCCCAGCCCCCGCGGCGCCTGCGGCTCCCGCCGCTCCGACGCCGGCCGCCGCGCCCGAAACCGCCGCTCCGGCCGCCCCGGCTCCTGCCCCTGAAGCCCCGCCGCCGCCGCCGCCGCTGCCGACCTCGGGGGACGGCGCCCAGATCCTCGACGCGATCCAGAAGGTCTGCATGCCCGCCGTGCGCGGCCAGGGCATCGACGCCGCCGCCAAGGCCGCGGGCCTGAAGCAGAACCGCCGCGAAGGCACCTGGATCATGCCGCTCGCCAGCGGCCGCGACTATCAGGTGATCTTCCAGCCGCAGTTCTCGCAGACCAACGTCTGCCACGCCGAGGTCCACTATGCGCTGGGACAGGACAAGGCGATCGTCAGTGCGATCAACCTCTGGTCCTACGTGCACAAGCCCGAGCTCGTGCTGCAGGCCAATTACGTCGCCACCGACGCCGACGGCGTCAAGCGCGTGCGCAAGTCCTGGGAGCACGTCGAGCCGAACGGCGCGTCGGTCGCCATCAACTTCACCGTCGAGCGCAAGCCTGACGACACGCCGCTGAACGGCCGCTTCGATACTGGCCAGCTCTTCTATCAGGAGCGCGCGGGCTCCTGATCTCAGGCGGCGGCGCGGGCCTCGCGGCCGATGAAGTCGAGTGCGAGGTCCGCCACCTGCTCCCAGCCGGGCTCGCTCAACAGCCAGTGGCTCATGCCCGGGATCGTCTCGAATCCCGCGCCGATGCGCTCGGCGACCAGACGGCCGCTGGACGGCGGGTGGATCTGATCGGCCTCGCCGGAGATCAGTAGGCTTGGCGCGAGCAGGGGGCCCGGCGGCAGGCTGGTGGTCATGAAGGGGTCCAGCCACCAGTTCAGCACCTCGCCCACGGCGCGAGCGCTCTCCGGCCGCATGCGGGCCAGGATCGGCGCCGCCTCGGCCTCGCTCATCCGCGGCAGGCTCTGATGGCGCATGAGGGTGGGGCTGGGATCGACCGCCCCGTTCGACAGCAGGCTCGCCATCTGCGCCCCGAAGGCGGTGATGGCCTCCTCGACGCACCATCCGGCCAGCCCCCACGGCGGCGAGGGCGCGAGCAGCACCAGCGCCCGGGGCGGGACCTGGTGCGCCGCCATCATGGCGACGAGCCCGCCCATGGAGTGGCCGATGAGGATCGGCGGCGCCTCCAGCCGGCCGCAGAGCTCGGCGACATCACGGGCGTAATCGCGCATCGAGAGCCCGATCACCGCCTCGCGCGGCTCGCCGACGCCATGGCCGCGCAGGTCGGGGGTCAGCACGCGATGGCCGGCGGCGCGGAACGGCTTGCGGAAGCGCTCGAACGACCAGCCGCCCACGAAGGCGCCGTGCACCATGACGATCGGACTCAAAGCGTCAGCCTCCGGGCGAACATCTTTGCGCCGGGAGGCGCGAGACCGCGACTAGCAGCAATTCAGGCGCCGCGACAATAAACCGTCATGCCGCAGACGCACCTTTTCCCCGTGGCGCCGCGAAGGAGGCGAAGGCCTCGGCCACGATTTCATATGCGGCGCGCTTGAAGGGGACGATCAGCTCCGGCGCCTCTTCCAGATAGCCCCAGCGCCAGGCGTCGAACTCCGGCTCG
>CBJNAS010000482.1:0-2609 GCA_966434565.1 uncultured Phenylobacterium sp. | reverse complement strand
CGATCCACCGCGGCGGCGGCGCCGAATTCGGGGCTGCAACTGGACCACACGGCCCCGATCGCCGTCACGGCGAGCATGGCCACAGCAGCGCTTGCTGTGTTGGGAAGATAGGCCGCGACCCGGTCGCCCGGGCCGATGCCCAGTTCGCGCAATCCCGTCGCAATACTGCGCACGGCGGCTCCGAGCTCGGACCACAGCCAGTCTTGTCGAAAGCGGCCTTCGGAATAACAACTCAACGCGACCTGATCGGCCAGGCGAGCTTCGTGCCGCAACAGGTGCTGCGCAAAATTCAGTCGCGCTCCGGGGAACCAGGCCACGTCCTGCGGCGTGCTCCCGCTTGCTACGCATTCGAACGGTTCGCTGGCTTCTATTTCGAAGTAATCCCAGAGCGCAGCCCAGAATTGGTCCCGTTCACTGATGGACCACTGCCACAGCTCCGGATAGCCGGAAAAATGAAGTCCTTTATTTGCAGCCAGCCATCGAAGGAGCCGAGTGATGTTCGAGCCTTCGAGATCTTCGGCGCTCGGCTCGCGCAACACTCGCCCCCTGGGGGCTCGGCAGTCCGGCGCGCTGGCGGCGCCTGCGACACGTCCGACGTTGATCTTGTCGTGCTTTTCTTTTGATCGATCGAGCACGTATCCTCCCCTTTCGGGCAATTCGATTATAGTGTTTGCTCGTTTTTATCCCTCGTGCGCCGGGGTGTCGATTTTCAAATCCGTAAACCCGGTTTTACCAATAGCAGTTCGTTGGGCGCGAAGAATGCTCATCGCAGGCTTCTCGACCGCTCCGAGCATCACTCCGGCGTGAGGGAGCGCTCATCGCCCAGCCCTCACGAGCCCTCGTGCAGCGCGGCCTTCATTTCGGCGACGCGGGTGTCGATCCGGTGCTCGAGATCGGGGTGTGAAAACAGCCAGAAGCGCTTGGAGCCAAGGGCATCCGCCACCAAGCGCCCGACCTCGGCGGGCGGCAGGCCATTGCGGAGTTGTTCAACCAGACCGGCATTTGGCCCGCCGACGAAAACGCCGCCCGGCGCGCGCTCGCTATTCGCTTCAAGCAACGCCGTTCTTACCGGGCCGGGCATGAGAACGGAAACGCCGATGGGGTGATCTGTCAGTTCCTCGCGCAGCGCTTCGCAAAGCGCAACGACTCCAGCCTTCATGGCCGCGTAGGCGCCCGTGCGCGCGGAAACTGCGAAAACCGACATCGAAGCTGTCGCGACGATATGACCTGGCAATCCCGACGCCACCATGCGGCGGGCGCCTTGGGTAAGACCATGGAACGCGCCGTCGAGATTCACTGAACGCGTCCATTCCCATGCCGCCAGTGGGACCTCGCTGAGGGGGAGATTGCTGCCCCCGACGCCGGCGTTGCACACCAGCACAGCCAGCGGGCCATGACGCGCCTCGGCCAGGTCGAACGCCTTGGTCCAGCTTTCGGGATCGCGCACGTCCAACGCCACTGCCGAAGCGCCTTCGATCTGCGAGGCGACGCGCTCCGCGCCGGGCAGATCGATGTCTGCGACCACGACCCTCAATCCGCGCGCGCCCAGAGCCTCCGCCGTGGCCTGGCCGATGCCGCTGGCCGCGCCCGACACGAACGCGGCTCTCCCGGAAAAAGACTGGCTGCTCATGGTCAACGCCCACCTTCCCTGTGTAGTTCGCTAGCTGTTCTTCGCCGACGGAGCTCAGCCCTTTTTTCCCGCTAGAAAACCTGCGTCCGCGTTCGGTCACCAAACTTGCTAGGCGCGAGCTAGGCGTCCCCGCGGTTGCGCCGCGGCAGCCGCTCATCTTCTCGAATGCGCTCTGCAGCGGACTTCACCGGCCTCAGCTTGGCCTCTGCTCGGGCCGGCGCAGCGAGGCATTGAGGCCAGTTGTGAATGCCCCGGTCAAGGCGCCGCGACCGCCCGGCTGCGTCTTTCAGATCCTCGTTGTTTTGCGATGAACCGGTGACCATTTGGCTCCCGCGCGCCCGCGGCTGATGGTCTGGGAGATTTAGGGCCATCCGGGCCAGGCGGGGAGGATCGCACTACTCGCGCGGCAGGGCGGCTTCCACGTCGGCGGCGGCCTGGTGAAGCTGCGCCAGAAGCGTGTCGTCACCCTGCTGTGCGGCGTCCGACAAGCTGCGCGAGACGGAGATCGCCGCCTGCACCTGCCCCTCCGGCGAACGCACGGGCACGGCTATGCAGTAAAGTCCTTCGGCCACTTCGCCGTCGTCGATCGCGTGGCCATTTCGGCGCACCTTCTCGAGTTCTGCGCGCAATGCGTCAGGACGCACGATGGTGCGCGCGGTCAGCGGCACGAATGGACCGTTCGCGAGATAGTCCTCCCTTTCGTCCGCGGGTAATTCGGCCAGGAGAACCTTGCCGATTCCCGAGCAATAGGCTTCCAGTTGCATTCCCACTTTGGTGAACAACTCGCCCGCACCATGGCCGGTCTTGATCCGGTATGTCACCATGCCATTCTCGAAGGTGCCGAGTTGCACGGTGGTTTTGACCTGAGCGGCAAGGCGGTGCAGCACGGGCGCCGCGGCGCTGGCGATGATCTGTTTCTGATCCACCTGCCCAAGCAGCCGCAGCAGCCGCGGTCCGGCGACGTGGCGGCCATTTTCCA
>CBJNAS010000481.1:0-2612 GCA_966434565.1 uncultured Phenylobacterium sp. | reverse complement strand
GGGGTGGGAAGTGCGCCTCCCTCTCCCGCGACGCGGGAGAGGGGGACCGTCCGCCGAAGCCGGCGCGAGCCGGCTGAAGAGCGGATGGTGGAGAGGGAAAGCCAAGGGCTTGGTGCTATCCGCCTCCAGACTCACCATGTCATCTTCAGCTCACTGCGGCGGCCTACCCTCTCCACCGCTCGCTCTTCGCTGCGCTCGGCGAGCGGTCCCCCTCTCCCGCTTCGCGGGAAAGGAAGAGATGGGTCGTTCCGCCCCGTTGGTGCCCATGCCAGCAAGCCGACGTCCTCTCGCCCGCTGCGCGGTGGAGGTAAAGCGATGATGACGGAGAACAAGGGATCGGCGCGTCCAATGAACCTTCCGCGAGCCTGACTGTTATCCGCTGAGCCGGCCGCCGTGGGGCGGCGCTGAAGGGCTCGCGATGCTGCTCAACGTCCAGATGCTGCGCGCGCTCGCCGCCTTCCTGGTGGTCTTCGTGCACCTGGAGAAGCTGAGCGTCATGGCCGGCTTTCCAGCGGGCTCGACCTTCTTCGGCAACTGTGGCGTCGACCTGTTCTTCGTGATCAGCGGCATGATCATGGTGATGACGACCGCCGGGGGGCGGCAGACGCCGATGGGCTTCCTGCGCAACCGCTTCGTGCGGATCGCGCCGCTGTACTGGGCGATCACGCTGGCGGTGTTCGCCGTGGCCTTGGCGGCGCCCCGGCTCGTGCAGTCGACCACCGCCGATCCGGCGCAGCTGGCCAAGTCGCTGGCCTTCATTCCCTTCATGCGGGCGGACGGGGCGATGCACCCGACGGTGTTCGTCGGCTGGACGCTGAACTACGAGATGATGTTCTACCTGCTGTTCGCGTTCGGCATGATGCTGCCCGGACGCGCGCTGGGACTGGCGGCGACCGGCGCGACCATCGCCGGCGCCGTCGCCCTGGGCGCCTGGCTGCAGCCCCACCAGCCGGTGGCGGCCTTCTACCTGCAGCCCCTGGTGCTGGAGTTCGCCGGCGGCATGGCGCTGGGCGCGCTGCTGCCGAAGCTGGCGGTGACGCCGGCCTGGCGCTGGCCGGCGGCGGGCGCGGGGCTCGCCGCCCTCGTCGTCATGCTCGCCGACGCCTGGATCGCGCCCGGCCACGACCGCGCGCTGATCTTCGGCGTCCCGGCGGTGGCGGTCGTCGCCTGCGCGGTGATCGCCGAGCGCGCCGGGCTGCGGGCCGGGCTCGGGTGGGTGCAGCTCCTGGGCGCGGCCTCCTACGCCGTCTATCTCACTCATTTCTTCTGCACCCAGCTCGTGCAGAAGCTGGCGGACTGGCTGCATCCCGGCCCGGCGCTGGCGCTGGCGGGCTTTCCGCTAGCCTTCCTGCTGGTGGCGGCGGCAGGCGTACTGGTCCACCGCCGCGTCGAGCTGCCGCTGACCGAGCTGGCGCGGCGGTGGTTGGCCAAGCCGGCCTGGAACGCCCCCTCCGTCTCGGCGCTTTCGCGCCGATCCACCTCCCCGCCTGTACGGTGGAGGATCTGGCGCGATGCTCCGCCGCGCGGCGGGGGAGCTGTCAGCGAAGCTGACTGAGGAGGCGTTCTGGCGCGAACTCAGTGCGCGATCCAGCCGCTCTCCAGCTGCGACCAGTTGAGCCCCGTCGGCGAGACGTGCTCCAGGTCGATGATGGTGTTCGGCCAGACCGGATTGGAGCCGGCCCCGTCGTGGTCGAAGCGCACGATGGTCCCGCCGTTGCCGTCGCTCGCCAGGTAGATGTAGTGGTCGGCGATCGGGTCGGAGCCGGTGTAGCCGGCCGTCTTGAACAGCGCCGACAGGTCGAGCACGTCGGTCCCCGGCTTGAAGTCAGTGATGTGGATCGGCGCCCAGGGCTCCTGGGTGAAGACGAAGTGGTCCGCGCCCGCGCCGCCGGTCAGCGTGTCGTTGGCCACGCTGGCGCAGAGGGTGTCGGCGCCCGCTCCGCCGGTCAGCACCGCGCCGGTGGCGGCGGCCTTCAGCACCACGCCGGGAACCGTGGAGAGCTGGCTCCAGGTGAGCCCGGTCGGCGAGACGTGGTCGAGGTCGATGATGGTGTTCGGCCACACCGGATTGGAGCCGGTCCCGTCGTGGTCGAAGCGGACGATGGTCCCGCCGTTCCCGTCGCTGGCCAGGTAGATGTAGTGGTCCGCCACCGGGTCCGAGCCGCTGTAGCCGGCGGTCTTGAAAAGGGCGGTGAGGTCCAGCCGGTCGCTGCCGACCTGGAAGTCGGTGATGTGGATCGGCGCCCAGGGCTCCTTAGAGAAGACGAAGACGTCGGCGCCCGCGCCGCCGGTCAGGGTGTCGCTGGCGACGCTGGCGTAGAAGGTGTCCGGTCCCGCCGTGCCGACCTCCACCGAGCCCGGAGCCGGCGAGGTGAAGACCTGGCCAATGGCCAGCGGGGCGGTCGTGGTCGTGGTGGTGGTCGAGGTCGTCGTCGGGCTCGCGGCGCCGCTGGTCGAGGTCGCGCCGGTGGCGGGCGCGCTGACGCTCAGCTGCGACCAGGTCAGCCCCGTGGGCGAGACGTGGTCGAGGTCGATGATGGTGTTCGGCCACACCGGGTTGGAGCCGGTCCCGTCGTGGTCGAAGCGGACGATGGTCCCGCCGTTCCCGTCGC
>CBJNAS010000480.1:0-2618 GCA_966434565.1 uncultured Phenylobacterium sp. | reverse complement strand
CGCCGCTGGCGCTCGCCGGCTACGACGAGCTGGATGTCCGCGACTATGGCGCTGCGCGGGTCTGGTTCCTGCGGCGCCTCACAGACGCCTAGTCAGACCACCTGGCGGCGCGCGCGGTTACCGCCGCCCGAACAGCCGCTCGATGTCGGCGAGCTTCAGCTCCACATAGGTCGGGCGGCCGTGGTTGCACTGGCCCGAATGGGGCGTGGCCTCCATCTGCCGCAGCAGGGCGTTCATCTCCGGGGCGCTGAGCCGTCGGCCGGCGCGCACCGAGCCGTGGCAGGCCATGGTGGCGCAGACCTCCTCCAGCCGCTCCTTGAGGGCGAGCGCCTGGCCGTTCTCCGCGAGGTCGTCGGCGATGTCGCGCACCAGGCCGCCGGCCTCGGTCTCGCCCAGCAGGGCGGGGACCTCGCGCACCAGCACCGCGCCCGGGCCGAACGCCTCGAGCACCAGGCCCAGCTGGGCCAATTCCTCGGCGCGTTCGGCGACCCGCTCGGCGTCGGCCGGATCAAGCTCCACCACCTCGGGCAGCAGCAGCGCCTGGCGGGCGACGCCGCCCGCCGCCAGCTCGCCCTTCATCCGCTCATAGACCAGCCGCTCGTGCGCGGCGTGCTGGTCGACGATCACCACCCCGTCGCGGGTCTGGGCGACGATGTAGGTCTCGTGCACCTGGGCGCGCGCCGCCCCCAGCGGGTAATCCACCGGATCCGCGACCGGCGCCGCGGCCGGGGGCTCGGCGAAGCCCCCTGGCTCATGGGGCGGCTCGTACGCCGGCTCGGCGCGGGCGGAGATTTCGGCGAGGCCCGGCAGGGTCTGGAGCGCAGTTGCGGGCGTCCAGCCGCCGGCGCTCCAGGCGGAGAACCCAGCGGCCGACGGCGGCGGCACGTAGCCCTGGGGCCTGAACCCGCCGAGCGCCGCGGCCGCGACCGTGGTGGCGGCGCGGTGGCCGGCGCCCGCCAGCGCATGGCGCAGGCCGCCGATGATCAGGCCGCGCACCAGGCCCGGGTCGCGGAAGCGCACCTCGGCCTTGGCCGGATGGACGTTGACGTCGACCAGCGCCGGGTCGAGCTCGACATAGAGCGCCGCCAGCGGGTGGCGGTCGCGGGCGAGGAAGTCGGCGTAGGCCGCCCGCAACGCGCCTTGCAGCAGCCGGTCGCGCACCGGCCGGCTGTTGACGAACAGGTACTGGTGAGCCGCGTTGCCGCGGTTCAGGGTCGGCAGGCCGGCGAAGCCCGAGAGCCGCACGCCCTCGCGCGCCTGGTCGATGGCCACGGCGTTCTCGGAGAACTCCCGGCCCATGATGGCGGAGAGCCGGGCGAGCCGCCCGTCCGCCCCCGCAGCCTCCGCCGGCAGGCGCAGGGTGCGGCGGCCGTCGAGGTCGAGGGCGAAGCTCACCGCCTCGTGCGCCATGGCTTGGCGCTTCAGCTCCTCGGTGATGGCGAGCGCCTCGGCGCGCTCCGACTTCATGAACTTCAGGCGCGCCGGGGTGGCGTAGAACAGGTCGCGCACCTCGACCCGCGCCCCGTGCGGGCTCGGGAAGGCGGCCGGGGCCGGCGCGCCCGCGGCGCCGCCCTCGACGAGGATGCCCCAGGCGTCCGCCGCGCCCCGCGCGCGGCTGGCGATCGAGAGCCGGGCCACCGAGCCGATCGAGGGCAGGGCCTCGCCGCGGAAGCCGAGTGTAGCGATGCGCAGCAGGTCGTAGTCGCCGTCCGCGCCAGGCGCGAGCTTGGAGGTGGCGTGGCGCTCGATCGCCAGCGACAGTTCCTCGCGCGGGAGGCCGCCGCCGTCGTCGGCCACCAGGATGCGGGTCAGCCCGCCGCCGTCGGCCTGCACCTCGAGCTTCGAGGCCCCTGCATCGAGCGCGTTCTCGACGAGCTCCTTGACGGCGCTCGCCGGCCGCTCCACCACCTCGCCGGCGGCGATGCGGTTGACGGTCTCGGGCGGCAGGCGACGGATCGGCATGGGAGGCTCTCGCGGACCTGCGACTATAGGACGATTCCGACGGGGTGATGGACGTGCGTAAAGGTCTTGGCCTCCTGCTGCTCGTGTCGTTCCTGGCGCCGGCCCTGCCGCCGGGCGTCTCGGCGCAGGGCGTCGCGCCGCAGCCGGCCGCGCCCGGCCAGCCGCACCAGGGCCCCCGGCCCGATCCGAACGACCCGGACTCCGTGCTGCTCGAAGAGCTGGTGGTGGTGGCCCGCGATCGGGGACCGGCCTGGTGGAGCGTCTCCAACGGGACGAGCACGGTCTATGTCCTGGGCGCGCCGACGCTGGCGCCCAAGCGCACGCCCTGGGACGTCACCACCCTGCAGCGCCGGCTGCAGGGCGCCAATTCGGCGATCCTGCCCTATCGCGTGAAGACCCACGTCGGCCGCTCGGTCGGAACGGCCTGGAACTTCCTGCGGCTGCGCTCGCTCACGGCCTTCGAGAGCGGCGCCGATCCGGCCTTGCGCGCCCGCTTCGCCGCCGCGCGCGCGAAGATCGCCCAGCCGGCGGACCGCTACAAGACCAAGAACCTGCTGGCCGCCGGCCTGACCCTGGCCAGCGACTACCGCGCCCACTGGAACCTGACCAGCAACGACACCGCCAAGGTGACCAAGGTCTACGCCCAGATGGCCAAG
>CBJNAS010000479.1:0-2627 GCA_966434565.1 uncultured Phenylobacterium sp. | reverse complement strand
TCCGCGCCTTCGCCGAGAAGCGCAAGCCCAAGTTCGTCGGCCGCTGAGCCATGGACCTGCGTTTCACCCCGCAGGAAGAGGCGTTCCGCCGCGAGGTCCGCGAATTCATTCGCGCCAATCTCGACCCGGCGACGCATCGCAAGATGCTGGACGGCAAGGTCCCGACCAAGGCGGAGGTCGTCGCCTGGCAACGCGCGCTCAACGCGCGCGGCTGGGCGACGCCGGCCTGGCCGCAGTCGCACGGCGGCCCGGGCTGGAGCGCGACCCAGCGGCTGATCTTCCTCGACGAGCTGCACCAGGCGCCGGCCCCGGAGCCCGTCTCGTTCAACGTCGCCATGCTCGGGCCGGTGCTGATCCGCTACGGGACCGAGGCGCAGCTGGCCCGCTTCCTGAAGCCCACGGCCAACCTCGACATCTGGTGGGCGCAGGGCTTCTCCGAACCGGGCGCGGGCTCCGACCTCGCCGGCCTGCGGACCAGCGCTCGGCGCGAGGGCGACCACTACATCATCGAGGGCCACAAGATCTGGCAGGGCATGGCCCACCACGCCGACTGGATGTTCACCCTGGTGCGCACCGACGCGGCCGCGCCCAAGAAGCAGGCGGGCATTTCCTTCCTGCTGATCGATCTGCGCTCGCCGGGCGTGACCATCCGTCCGATCATCACGATCGACGGCCGGCACGAGGTGAACGAGGTGTTTCTCGACCAGGTGCGGGCGCCGGTGGATTGCCGGCTGGGCGAGGAGAACGAGGGCTGGGAGGTGGCCAAGACGCTGCTCTCCAGCGAGCGGACGACGATCGCGCGGATCGGCCAGACCAAGCACATCCTGCGGCGCGGCAAGGCGCTCGCGGCCGAACGTGGCGAGGCGGAGCTCTTCGCCCGCCGCACCGCCGCGCTGGAGGCGGAGCTGAGGGTGCTGGAGATCACCCAGAACCGGCTGCTGGCGGGCCAGTCGCAGGCCCCCGGGGGCGACCCGAGGGTCTCGCTGCTGAAGCTGCGCGCGGTCGAGCTGCGCCAATCGGCGTCGGAGATCCTGGCGCGCTACGCTGGCCCGCTCGGCCTAAAGGTGCACGAGGCGCAAGCCGTCGCCGCCCCCGACCTGACGGACGACCCGCTCGACACCATTCTGCCGAACTACTTCATCCTGCGCGCGGCCTCGATCTATGGCGGCGCCAGCGAAGTGCAGAAGAACATCATCGCCAAGACCATCCTGGGGCTGTGAGACGTCGTGGATTTCGAGCTGAACGAAGACCAGCGCCTGCTCCAGGCCTTGGTCGACCGCTATGTGGCCGACAACTACAGCTTCGAGCAGCGTACGCGGCGGCTGGGCGAGACGGACGCGGCGGGCTGGGGCGAGCTGAGCGAACTCGGCCTGACCGCCCTGCGCGTGCCGGCCGACGACGGCGGGCTGGGCGCGGGCGGCGTCGAGCTGATGCTGGTCGGCGAAGCCTTCGGGCGCGCGCTGCTGATCGAGCCCTATCTCCCGTCCGCGGTGCTGGCGCCGGCCGCCCTCCAGGGCTTGCCGGCCGGGATGCGCCGCCGCTGGAGCGAGGCCATGCTGGCCGGCGAGATCTTCGCCGTGGCGCTGGCCCCCGAACTGCAGGTGGCCCAGGGACCGGTCACGGGCGAGGCGCGGCTGGTGCTGGGCGCGGGCGCGGCCGACTGGCTGGTGCTCGTGGGCGCCGACGGCCTGGCCGTCGTCGCGGCGGATGCCGAGGGTCTGCAACGGCGCGGCTATCGGCTGCACGGCGGCGGCGGGGCGGCGGACCTGACCTTGGCCGGCGCGCCGCCGGATGCGCTCGTCCCGCTGGACTGCGCGGCGTTGCGGCGGACGTCCGAGGCGGTGACCCAGGCCGGCGTGGCCTTCGTCGCCGCCGAGGTGGTGGGCGTCGGCCAGGCGGTGCTCGACCTCACCCTGGAGCACCTGCGCACCCGCCAGCAGTTCGGCCGCCCGCTGGCCGCGAACCAGGCGCTGCAGCACCGTGCGGCGGAGATGCTGGTCGAGCTGGAGCAGGCGCGCTCGGCCGCGATGCTGGCCGCGCTGATGCTCGACGACGCGGACGCCGCCGAACGCGCCAAGTGCATGGCCGCGGCGAAGATCGTCGCCGGACAGGCGGCGAGGTTCCTGGGCCAGCAGGCCATCCAGCTGCACGGCGGCATCGGCGTGACCGAAGAATACGCCGTCGGCCACTACTTCAAGCGGCTGACCGCGATCGAGCTGCTGTTCGGAGACGGCGAGCGCCACGCGGAGGCGCTCGCCGCCCTGGGCGGCTTCGTGGATGGCCGGCCGTACTGGGACGCGGCCTGACGCGTCGGCGGCTCAGGCGCCGACGGGGCCGAGCGGTGATCGCATACATGATGGAGTGCCCGCGGAAGGCGCGGGCGCCATAGATCCGGGGGCATGGCCACCTCGACACGCGACCTGGGTTGTGGGCATGAACTGGTGCGCCATAAAAAAAGATATCGACGAGGGAAGAATGCCCGCCATCCCGCCGCTTCAGAAAGAATACGATCTGGTGATCGTCGGGTCGGGTGGCGGATCGATGGCTGCGGCACTGGTCGCCAAGAAGCTCGGCAAGCGGGCGGTGATCCTCGAGAAGCAGGACAAGGTCGGCGGCTCGACCGGCTT
>CBJNAS010000478.1:0-2644 GCA_966434565.1 uncultured Phenylobacterium sp. | reverse complement strand
GGCCCGCGCCAGTACAGGTTCCAGGGCGGCTTGGACCTAGCGCGCACCATAACGATCGAGGGTCGCATCCAGGCGCCGCAGGAGCATCGAGGGCGCGACATCGAGGTTGGCATCTATCCCATCCACCGGAGAATGCGGTTCGGCCGGTTCGGTCGGAAGTCCGTTGGCTCCGTCCGACTGTTCAGTTCCGAACCTGAGCCCGGAGGCTGTCGCGCGAACCTCTTATTGCCGGAGATGGATCTCCCAATGCTGGCCGTGGCGCTGGGTACGAAGTTTCGATACCTGCATCTCTGGACGCGCGGGCTCG
Organism: uncultured Phenylobacterium sp.; assembly: GCA_966434565.1. Taxonomy (GTDB): domain Bacteria; phylum Pseudomonadota; class Alphaproteobacteria; order Caulobacterales; family Caulobacteraceae; genus Phenylobacterium. Next base: position 2,337 of record CBJNAS010000478.1, on the reverse strand, counting down.
ATGTCGAGGGGGCGAGAGTCACGAACTATGGGTTCTCATTGACGATCGGCGACAAAGTGAAGCCTTGGGCTGGCGTGGACTCAAGCGCGAGCTCGGCAGGGTGAGCATCACCGCGCTGGACCGTGGTCGCCTCGTGCGGTTCGGACGCGAACGAGGCCACGCCCCGCCCCTTTTTTCAGGCAGCCGCGGTCGCCGCCGCCCACGCCCGATGCGCCTCGACCCGGAACTGTCGCAGGGTCGGTCGGCGGATCAGGTGTGGCTGGACGTTGAAGCGGTTGTAGACGGCCGACGGTATAGCGCGGAGGCGCGCGCAGCCCACCGACGATCTTTATTTCTCGCTTATATTCGTCGGCCAGGTTCCGAATGGAGCCCTTATGGCTCTTCCGTATATCAGCGTGGCCATCCCTGAACTGGGGCGAAGGCTGTGTCTGATCTCATTTACCTGGCCCTCGGCGTGGCCATGCTTCTGCTGTTCGTCGGCTACGCCGCGCTCCTGAGGCGCGCCTGATCATGCTGATGATCCTGCTCTATGCGGCCGGCGGGCTGGCGATCGCGGTCTATATGATCGCCGCCCTGATCCGGCCCGAGAAGTTCTGAGCGAGCCCTGGCATGGGTGGCCGACCACCCATTGGGGCTGGTCGCGGCCGGCGCCGGCGCGCTCGCGGACAAAAACCTGACATCGAGAAGGAGACCTCGCCATGGATGCGCGAGGCTGGTTGGAAATCCTCTTCACCATAGGCGTGACCGTGGCGCTTGCCTGGCCGCTCGGGATCTACATGGCCCGGGTGTGGAAGCGCGAGAGCACCTGGCTGGACCCGATGTTCCGCCCCGTCGAGAGCGGGCTCTACAAGGCTTTCGGCGTCGATCCGCAGAAGGACCAGAACTGGTTGGCCTATGCGGTCTCGATGCTGATCTTCTCGGCGGCGAGCTTCGTCGTCCTTTACCTGATCCTGCGGTTCCAGAACCTGTTGCCGTTCAATCCGCAGGGCGCCAAGGGGACCTCGCCGGACCTCGCGTTCAACACGGCGATCAGCTTCGTCACCAACACCAACTGGCAGTCCTACGTCCCCGAGACCACGCTCTCGACCTTCTCGCAGATGGCGGGCCTCACCTCGCACAACTTCCTCTCGGCGGCGGCCGGGATCGCCATGGCGGCCGCGGTGGCGCGCGCGTTCGCGCTCAACCGTGGCGAGGGGCTCGGCAACTTCTGGGTCGATCTGACCCGGATCAGCCTCTACATCCTGCTGCCGATCTCCGTGGTGCTGGCGCTGGTCTATGTCGCGCTCGGTGAGCCGCAGACGCTCGCGGCCAGCACGATGGCGCACACGGTCGAAGGGGCGAAGCAGACGATCAGCCTGTTCCCCACCGCCAGCCAAGAGGCGATCAAGCAGCTCGGGACCAACGGCGGCGGCATTTTCAACGCCAACTCGGCGCACCCGTTCGAAAACCCCAACGCCTGGACCAACTTCCTCGAGGAGGTCTCGATGAACGTCCTGAGCTACGCCTGCGTGGTGTCGTTCGGGATCATCGCATTCGCCCGCAAGGACGCTCGCGCCCTGGTGGCCGTCATGGCCCTGTTCGTGCTCGGCGCCTCGGCCGTCGTATACTGGTCGGAGACGCAGGCCGCGCCGGCCATGCACGCCGTGCATGCGGCGACCGCCGTCAACATGGAGGGCAAGGAAGTCCGCTTCGGCGCGCCGTCGACGGCCGTCTGGACGGCTTTCACGACCAGCGCTTCGGACGGCGGCGTCAACGCCATGCACGACAGCTACATGCCCTTGGGCGGCGGCATGGCGATGTTCATGATCCAGCTGGGCGAGATGCTGCCCGGCGGCGTGGGCTCGGGCCTCTACGGCATGGTCGTGATGGCGCTCATCGCCGTCTTCGTGGCGGGCCTGATGGTTGGTCGCACGCCGGAATACCTGGGCAAGAAGATCGAAGCCCGGGAAGTGAAGTTCGCCATGCTTGCAGTCTTGATCCTGCCGCTGGCGATCCTGGGCTTCGCCGCGGCCGCCGCGGTGATTCCCACGGCGCTGAAGGCTCTGGAGAACTCGGGCCCGCACGGCCTGTCGGAGATCCTCTACGCCTACTCCTCGGCGGCCGGAAACAACGGCTCGGCGTTCGCCGGCCTCTCGGCCAACGTCCCTTACTGGAACTCGACCCTGGGGATCGCCATGCTGCTCGGTCGCTTCGGCTATGTCGTGCCGGTGCTGGCCATGGCCGGCTCCATCGCCGCCAAGCCGAAGCTCGAAGCATCCGCCGGCACCCTGCCGACCCATGGACCGCTGTTCGTCTGCCTGCTGATCGGCGTGATCCTGATCATGGGCGGCCTGCAGT
>CBJNAS010000477.1:0-2660 GCA_966434565.1 uncultured Phenylobacterium sp. | reverse complement strand
AACATCCACTTGCTGGAGAGCGGGATGAAGGCGCAGGCGGGGAGCTGAGCTCCACAGCGTGAACGCCCCCTCAGTCTGCTTCGCCGACAGCTCCCCCGCAGGCGGAGGAGCGTCTTCGGCTCGAGAGCCTCCACCGCGCAGCGGGAGACGGAGGGGGCGTTTGGTGGTCGGAACATCACCTCTGCCCACCCCGCCCCCGGCTCGCTAATCTCCGCCTATGGACGACTTCGGCGCCCGCGAGCTTCTGGCCTGTTACGCCCGCGGGGTGTTTCCCATGGCCGACGCGCGGGACGACACGCGGGTTTTCCTGATCGATCCGGAGCGGCGCGGGGTGATTCCGCTCGAGCGGTTCCATGTGCCGCGCAGGCTCGCGCGAACCGTGCGCTCGGGCTCCTTCGAGGTCAGGGTCGACAGCGCCTTCGCCCGGGTGGTCGCCGCCTGCGCCGAGGCCGGGCCGGGGCGGCTGGAGACCTGGATCAACCTGCCGATCGAGCGGCTCTACAACCGGCTGCACGAGATCGGGTACGCCCACAGCGTGGAGTGCTGGGCGGACGGCGAGCTGGCGGGCGGGCTATACGGTGTGGCCCTGCAGGGCGCCTTCTTCGGCGAGAGCATGTTCTCCAGGCGGACCGACGCCTCCAAGGTGGCGCTGGCGCACCTGGTGGCGCGCCTGATCGCCGGCGGCTTCGCCTTGCTGGACGCCCAGTTCCTGACCGAGCACCTGGCCCGCTTCGGCGCGGAGGAGATCAGCCGGCGCGAGTATCACCGCCGGCTGGCGCGCGCGTTGCGCGTGGAGGCGGACTTTCAGCGGCTGGCGAGCGTGGACGGCGCAGCGGCCCTGCAGCTGATCACCCAGGCGTCGTAGACCGGGTGCTCCAGCGGGTGCAGGCCCGGCGAGGAGGCGTACATCCAGCCCTTGAACACCTGGCGTGACGGCGGCGCCGGCCGGCCCGGCTCCGGCCGCGGCTGGGAGTCGATGGTCAGATAGGCGATGGAGTCGTCCACCGGCTCCTCGGGCGTGGCGCGCTCGCAGGCGCGGACCGTGAAGATCAGGCCCTTGTAGCGGATCGCCTTGCCGACGGGCGCCTCGAACACCAGGGATTCGGCGGTGACCTTGTCGAGCGCCTGCAGCACAGCCACGTCGTAGCGCGCGCGCCGCGGCGGCGGGGCCGGCTTCTCCTCGGCGGCGGCGTTGCCCTCGTCCGGCGCCGCCTCGACGTCCTCCTCTGAAAGCGCCGGCGGCGCCACGGTCGCGGGCGCCGGAGCCTCCGGCGGCGGGGTCTCCTGCGGCGGCTGCGCCGGCTCTCGGACTGCGGGCGCGCCAGCGGACGGCGGCGGCGAGAGTGGCGTCGGCGAAGGCTGGGAAGGCTGGGCCGAGACCAGGCCCGCGGCGCCCGCCGCGCCGAGGCCGGCGAGCCAAAGGCTCCGCTTGAAGATCCTGGCGTTGGCGGAGGAGCGGGTCACGGCGTCCTGACCTCTATTCGGGCGTCCACGCCTCGTAGTCGCCCGTGGCGCGCTGGCGCTCGCCGCCGCGGGCGAGCGAGCCCTTCGGCCGGTAGGCGTAGATGGTGCCCGAGAGGTTCGGCCGGTGCTCCTTCTCCCAGGCTTTGCGCGGAAGCGGCGCGGTGGTCGGCGGCTCGTCGAAGGTGTGGTGCAGCCAGCCGTGCCACTCGGCGGGGACCTTGGAGGCCTCGGCATAGCCGTTGAACACCACCCAGCGGCGCCTGCGGCCGTCATAGCTGTCGCTGGCGTCCTTGGCCTGGTAGTAACGATTGCCGTAGTCGTCCTGGCCGACGAACACGCCGCGCTTGGCGATGGTGAAGTGAATGCCCGCGGTGGCGCCGTTCCACCAGGTGAAGATCAGCTTCAGGAGCGACACGAGGACCCTTCTTCGGGTTGTTTCGACAAGGCCGGATGCGGCCGGACTATAGGCGGCGGGGCCCGCAGCGTCCAGCGCCGCCCCGTCGCGGGGTGACACCAACATCTTGGGGATGGATGCGGAATCGCCCACCAGATCTATTGCCCCGCGCCGAGCACGACGCCTACCCTCCCCCGGCGGGAGTCGCGCAGGGACAGCCAGGCCATGTCGGGCGGATTCGAAGAGCGGGAGATCGAGCTTGCCGGGCGCGTCGCCACGGCCCGCGCGCCGGCCGCGTGGACCGACGCCCGCGTCGAGGCCTGGATCGACTGGGCGGGCGGTGAGACCGATCTCGCCGCCGCGATCGCCGAGTTCGCGGAGACGCTCGCCCGCCGGGCGCAAGCCAAGGGCCTGACTAAGGATGCGGCCGAACGCGGCCGGTTCCGCGGCGCGCTCGCCGAAGCCCTGGCCCGCGGTGCGCTCGCCATCGGCGCCGCGCCCCAGGGCCGTAGCCCCGCCGTCCTCGACGCCGATCGCCCCGGCGCAGCCCAGGCCGTGCGCGATCTGGTCGCGGGCGTTCGCGCCGAGCAGGCCGCGGCGGCTGCGGCGGCGGAGCTGGCGGCACGGCTGCAGGCGGTGATGGACGCGGTGCTGCGCTGCGCGGGCGAGCCCGACGCCTGCGCCGATCCCGGCCGCAACGCCAGCCTCGCCCGCGCGGCCCAGGCCGCGGTCCAGTCAGGCGCCTCGCCCGCCATGGTGCTGGAGGCCATTTCCCTCGCCCGCGGCGGCGAGAGCGAATGGC
>CBJNAS010000476.1:0-2661 GCA_966434565.1 uncultured Phenylobacterium sp. | reverse complement strand
CGGCCTTGGCGCGCGCGCGGTGCGCGGCGAGCGTCTGCTTGCGCGCGGCGTTGTGCTGCTGGACCAGGGCGCTCGCCGTGCGCGCGCGGGCGGTGCGCACGGCGTTGCGGATCTGCACGCGCTGCGCCCCGAGTTGCTGGATCGCCGCCTTGCGCGCCTTGGCCACCGCCGCCGGCCCCGCGCCGCTGGTCGAGGCGAGCCAGCCCTTCACCTGGCCGAAGGCGTCGTCGAAGGTCTTGGGCAGGGGCTTGTAGTTGGCCGCCAGCGCCGCGTTCTGGGCGGTCCGCTGCTTGTCGTAGGCCTCCTGGCGATGGGCGGCGCGGGCCGGCGCGCGGGTGACGAAGGCCTCCTTGATCGCCGCCACCACCTCGGCCAGGAACTTGCCCTTGGGCGCGGGGAAGTCGGCCTCGGGATTGGCCCCGAACGCCTTCAGCCGGGCGACCGCCGCCGAACCCTGGCTCTCGACCTGGGCGGTGTGCGCCGCCGCCGAGGCCTCGGCCTTGGTGCGGTTGTCCTGCGCGGGCTTGATCTTGCCCTCGACCTCGGCGTGCGCCGCCGCCATCGCGCCCCAGGCCGACAGGGCCGCCCTGCGGATGGCGCCCATCGCCTCGAAGGCGCGCAGGTCGATCAGCCGAAGCGCGGAGTCGCTCTCCAGCGTCAGCGTGCGCAGCGCCGCCTCCAGGCCTTCGTCGAGGTCTTCCAGCGCCGCATCGAGCGCGGTCTGGCGGCGGTCGGCGGCCGAGCCGGCGGCCTCGCGCCAGGCGTTCGCCGTGTCGGAAGCGTCGCCCGCCAGCCCATCGTGCAGCCGCCTCGCCGCAGCGCAGGCCTCGGAGAATACCGCCTTGTAGTTCGCGAAGTCGGGCTCGGGCTTCTCACGCGGGGCGCCGGCGGGCGCCTGGGCCTCGATGGTCAGGGCGGACGGGCCGTCGAAGCTGGGCGCCGAGCCGTCGAGGACGGGAAGCTCCCGCTCCATGGGGCCGGGTCCGGTCTCGGCGGCCGGCGGGGCGGGCGCCTCGACCTCCGCCGGCGCGCCGTCGTCCTCGGCCTTGCCGTGCGCCTGGCCGGGAGGCGCGCCCGCGGCAGGGGCGGCGGCGTGGCCCTTCCCCGCGGCCTTGGCCTTGCCCGCGTGGCCGCCCTTGGCGCCTTCCTGCTTGTGGCCACCTTCCCGCTTGTGGCCGCCCGCCTTGTCAGGTCGGGCGTGGCCGTCCGCTGCGGTCTTGCCGTGCGGATCGTGAGCCTCGTGGCCTGCGCCGCGCTCGTGCGCCGGCGGGTGGGTCGGAGGAGCCTCGTGGCCGGCCTGCGGTGGGGGCCGCGGCGCCAGATAAGCCGGGACGCCCGCCGGTGGATGGGCGGCGGGCGCGTGCGCGGAATGCAGCGGGTCGGGTTCGAAGACCAGCACCCCGTCGGCGCGATAGCGCGCCAGCAGTTTCTCCTGCGGCAGGCGCCTGGGTGCGACCGCCACCCGGCGTGGGGCGAAGGCCGGCGCGTTCACGGGCCCAGCTCCGGCGCGGCGCGGCCCAGCTTGGCGTACTCCTCCGCCACCGCGGGCGTCAGCTCGCCCCAGCCGATCGGCCGGCCGGCCGCGGCGGCCCGCGCGGCGGCGGCCAGGACGACGTTGCGGATGTGGCCGCCGGCGAAGTCGACGCGGACCGCCAGGCGGTCGAGCTCGGCCTCGGCCAGGGTGTGCCAGGCCCCCAGGTGCGCCAGCCAGAGCGCCCGCCGCGCCGGCGCATCGGGCAGCGGAAACTCCAGGATCGCGTCCAGCCGGCGCACGAACGCCGGATCGAAGCGCTCGCGGCTGTTCGAGGCGAGGACGGCGACCCCGTCGAACTCCTCGATGCGCTGCAGCAGGTAGTTGGTCTGGGCGTTGGCGTGGCGGTCGTTGGCGTCGGACACGTCCGTGCGGCTGGCGAACAGGGCGTCGGCTTCGTCGAAGAACAGCAGCACGTCGGCGTGCTCGGCCGCGCTCAGCACGGCGGAGAGGTTCTTCTCGGTCTCGCCGATCCACTTGCTGGTCAGGGCGGCGAGATCGACCCGATAGAGCGGCAGGCCGAGCCGTGTCGCCAGCCAGTGAGCGGCCAGCGTCTTGCCCGCGCCGGAGTCGCCGAACAGCAGGGCGCGCACGCCGGGGCGATAGCGGCTGGTGACCGCCGGGCCGAGCTGCTCGTGCAGGCGGCTGCGCATGCGCGCCCGCTCCAGCAGGCGCTCCAGCCCCTCGCGCAGCCTCGGCGGCAGCACCAGGGCCTCGTCGGGCACGGCCGCGGCGCTGTGCCGGGCCAGTCCCGCGAGCGCGCCGGCGCCCAGGGCCACGCCGGCGGCGACGTCCTCCCAGGCGGGCTGCTCGCGGCCATGGCGGACGGCCTGCAGGCGGGCGCGGCCGGCGGCTTCGGCGATACGGCCCGCGCCCTGCCGGTAGCTCTCCGCGGCGCGCGCGGCGACGGCGGGCGGCGCGCCGGCGGCGGTCCAGAGGTCGGCGCGCTGGGCAAGGTCGGGCACGGGCAGCAGCCATTCGTCCGGCGCCGTCTCGGCCTCGATAATTCCCTCGGGTCCGGTCGCCACCAGCCAGGGGCCGGCGTAGGGCGCAAGCTCCGGCAGCCGCCAGCGCTCGCCCGGCCCCAGCCGCGGGACGAACACCGGCGCGTGGTCGGCGGCGATCAGCCA
>CBJNAS010000475.1:0-2697 GCA_966434565.1 uncultured Phenylobacterium sp. | reverse complement strand
TGGTGATCGTCTCCGAGCACAGCTGCATGACCATGCGCGGGGTGAACACCCCCGGATCGCGGCTCACCACCAGCAAGCTGCTGGGCGTGCTGCGCGACGACCCCCGCACCCGCGAGGAGTTCCTGGAGCTGGTGCGCAACGGCGAGCGCTGAGGGCTCAGAACTCCAGGGTCTCGAACAGCAGCCAGCCCACCCATTGAGGCGCGCCCACCAGCGCGCGGACCTCCTCGCGGATCAGAGCGGTCACCCGCTCGCAGGCGCGCGGCGTGTCATGGAGCGGGCGAGCGGCTGGTCGGGCGAGGCCGGCAGTTCCCCTCGCGATTCGACCGACGCCTTAATTTCGCCTACTGGAACGGCCCGTTAACCATACGGCTCCCGGCGCGCCCGGGACGACCCTTGCAACTGTACTGGGAGTTTTCAGCGTGTCTGAGACACCCCCGGCCCAGGGCGGGCGCCCGCGGCCCTGGCTGATCGACGCCGCGTTCGGCGCCGCCCTCGCGCTCGGCCTGATCACCGCGGCCGAGGCCGCCCTGCCGCAGGTCGGGCGTCTGGCGCCCAGCCCGCGTCCGGCCGCCGCGGCCAAGCCGCCGCCCGCCGCCCGTCCCGCGGCGCCCCCCGTGCTGATCGCCTTCCGCGAGCCCCTGGCCGGCTATCGGATCATCTCGCCGTTCGGCCTGCGCCAGCTGCCCTGGGAGGAGGGCGGTCGGCTGCATGCGGGCGTCGACATCGCCGCCCCCGCCGGGCTGCAGGTCGCCGCCGCGGCGGACGGCGTGGTGACCCGGGTCGCGACGGACGCAGGCTACGGCCGCTTGGTCGAGCTGAAGCACGCCGCGGGCCTGACGACGCGCTACGCCCACCTGAGCCGGTTCCTGCCGCAGATCGCGCCGGGCGTGGCGGTCAAGGCAGGCAGCCCGGTGGGCGAGATCGGCTCGACCGGGACCTCGACGGGCGCCCACCTGCATTTCGAGATCCGCGACGATCAGGACCGGCCGCTCAATCCCGAACTGTTCCTCGGCCGCAGCTTCGCCACGTCCGGCGACCTGCCGTTGCGCGCCGCCCTGCGCGTGCCGCACGGCGTGCGGGTGGCCTTCGTGTCCAACATTCCCCGAACCAAGCGGGTGCAGATGCAGGCCAGGCTCGCGTCGGATGCTGCGGACGATGCCGCCATGGCGGAGCCGACGGAGCTCGCCGCCAACGCGCCGGCCAATGGCGCCGACGCCACCGCCGAGCCCCCGGGCGTCGCCTTGCGTGAACGGCCGCACGCGCGGTTCGTTCTTAGCAATTGAGGCGCGCGCGACACTCGACGGCCGCATTTTCGGCCCTATGTGAGAGGCGTGCGGGACAACGATCCAGGCGGCCTCGGAGGCCCATGAGCGAAGCTGAAGTCTTGCCCGATCTGATGTCCGCATCCCGGCGCCCCGCCGTCCGGGGCGAGAGGATCGATCTCGGCGGCCGCACGCTGCGCATCGTGCGCGAAGGGCCCAGAAGCGGGCGGCCGACGGTGGTGCTGGAGCACGGCGCGTTCGGCTGCGCCGCCGATTGGGCGGTGGTGCAGGCGCGGCTGGCGGCCAAGGGGCTGCGCAGCGTGGCCTACGACCGGGCGGGCCTCGGCCATTCGGATCCGGGCCCCCGGCCGCGCGACGGCCGCGCCATCGTCGCCGACCTCGCCGCCCTGTTGCGCGCGCTGGACGAGCCTGCGCCCTACGTCCTGGTCGGCCATTCCATGGGCGGACTGATGGTCAGGCTGTTCGCCCTCACCCATTCCGAGCAAGCGGCCGGCGTGGTGCTGGTGGACGCGGTGGTCCCCGACATCATGAAGACCCGCGGCGGCCCCCAGGCCGTGCGCGCCTACGGCCGGGCGCTGCGCTGGGTGAGCTATGGCGCGCGCCTGGGCATGATGAAGGCGGTGGCGCGGGTCACCGGCAACATGATCGGCCTCACTGGCGAGGCCGCAGCCGAGAAGAGGCGCATTTACGGTCTTGGCAGCCACGCCCATTGGGCGGCCGAGGAAGTCGCCTTCTGGCCGGCCACCTCGGACCAGGCCTCTCAAGCCGAGCTCCCGGCGCACATGCCGGTCGCGGTCGTGACCGCCGGCGCCGAGCGCAGCGCGCCCTGGCTGAAGGCGGTGCAGGCGCTGCCGGCGCTCGCCTCGCACCAGGGCTATGTCGAGCACGTCGCCGGCGCGGGCCACGCCAACCTGCTGGGCGCACGCTTCGCCGACCCGATCGTCCGCGGGATCGAGCACGTGCTGCATGCGGCCCGGCGCTGAGCGCCTTCAATCGGGCTCGCGCGAGACTAGGCCGGCGGCGGCGCGCAGCCGACCCTCCACCAGGGCCGCCACACCGATATCCGTCGCGCCGAGCAGGGGTGAGCGCACCGCTCCGGCAGCGTCGACCACCGCCGGCAGGCCGCCTCGCGCCGCGGCCGGGATGGCAGCCAGGGCGTGCTGCTGGCGAGGCGCGAGGCGCCGCGCCAATCCGGCGAGCGGCCGCACCTCGAGCTCCGGCGCCGCGGCGACCAGCTCGAAGCGGCCGTCCCACACCACCGGCTCGCCGGCCGGCAGGGCGAGCGGAGCGAGCCCGCCCGAGCGGCGGGGAGCGGGAAGCACCGAGCGAACGCACGGAGTGCGGCCGTGAGCAAGCGGCCGTGAGCGTCGACGTCAGCCGGCGGCGCAGCCTCGCCTACCCGACACCGGACA
>CBJNAS010000474.1:0-2719 GCA_966434565.1 uncultured Phenylobacterium sp. | reverse complement strand
GGCAATGGGCGGTCGCCGGCGTGGGCGTCGTGTCGATGACGCCGATTGAGCAGCAAGCCGATTTGAAGGCCGGGCGCTTGGTTCGAGTTCTCGATGACTGGGAAGCCGCCCCCTACCCCTTGCAGGCGCTGTTGCCGAGCGGGCGTTTCGTCCCCAAACGGGTAAGGATGTTTGTCGATTTCCTGGTCGCCAAGTTCAGGGACGCGGCTTCGATTGCGCCGACGCTGGCCTAACCCGGATTTCTCGGACGGAGCAGGCATATCAAGGTGCTGCTTCAGGGCCGGGCCTGGTAAGGCGCGGGGGTCCAGGTGTAGCCGCTCGCCGCGGGACTGACGTGACCGATCCCGGGGAAGGACAGGTGCGCCCCGCCCACGAGATAGCCCTCGCGCGCCGCAGCCTGGAGCACGCGCCGGCGCGTTGCCGCCGCCGCCGCGGGATCGACGTCATATTCGATGGTGATCGAGGGGTCCGGGAACTGCGCCTCCCTAGCGTGGATCACATCCCCCCAGAGCAGCAGCCGCTGTCCCTGGCTTTCGATCATGTAGCCGCTCATTCCCGGGGTGTGGCCGTACTCGGGAACGCTCCGGACGCCGGGGAACAGCTCCGTTGCGCCGTCGAAGGTCCGGAGGCGCCCCGCCGCGACATAGCGATCGACGGTGCGGTGCGATTGCTCGAACGTCAGCCGCCGGCTGGGGGGCGCCTTCGCCTCCTCGGCGGCGCTGAGCCAGTGCGCCGGATCGCGCCGGTCCACATAGACGACCGCGTTTGGGAAGACCGGTTTGCCGCCGATGCTCAGGCCCCCGGAATGGTCCCCGTGAATATGCGTCAGGAGGACCGCGTCGATGTCCTCGGGGGCGTAGCCCGCCGCCCTCAGGTTGGCGACGAGGTCGCCGGAGGAGGCGCCGAACAGCTCGCCGGCGCCGGTGTCCACCAATAGCCGCTTCTCGCCCGTGTCGATCAGGAAGCAGTTGATCGAGAGCTCGACCGGAAGCGCCTGGTGCGCCCGGCCGTAGGCGGCGCGAACCGCCTCGGGCTGGCTCATGATCTTCGGCAGGTCGCGGGGCGCCGTGCCGTCCGAAAGCACGGTGATCCGGAAGTCGCCGAGCCGGAACCGGTAGAAGCCAGGCGCCTGCCGAGCCACCCAGCCCGACGCCGCGGGCCGGGGCGCCTGCGCGGCGGCCACGTTCGGGAGTGCGGCGCCCGCGACAACGACACCGGCGGCGACAGAGGCGAGAAGGAGGTGCATTGGGGAGCTCCCTGTGCTGCGTCATCCAGGTCGGCGCGCTCTCAAGCGGATGCGCACCAACCTGGTTTACGGAATAATCCAAGGCCCGCCGCTTGATTATCCACGCTCTTCGGTATGGATTGTGCCATGTGCGGCACAATTGGGAGCGCACGTGACGCCTGACCTGAACGACACCCTCGCCTTCGTGTCGGTCGCCGAGAGCGGCAGCTTCACCGCCGCCGCCAAGGAACTGCGGCTGCCGAAGACGACGCTCAGCCGGCGGATCCGAAGCCTGGAGGCGCGCCTCGGCGCACAGCTCCTTCACCGCACCACCCGGCGGATCAGTCTGACCGAGGCCGGCGCGGTCTATTTCGAGCAGTGCCGGCACATCGCGCGCCGGCTCGCCGAAGCCGAGGCCCTGGTGGGCCAGCTGCAAGGGCGACCACGCGGCGTGTTGCGGGTGACTGCGGCCTATTCGGTGATGCTGAACCTGGTGGGGCCGCTCCTCGGCGAGTTCCGATCGCTCCATCCCGAGGTGACGATTGATCTGGTCCTCAGCCATGCGACCCTCGACCTGATCGGGGAGCACATCGATCTCGCGCTGCGGCTCGGCCCTCTGCCCGATTCCTCGCTTATGGCGCGGCGGCTCGCGCGCCTGCCCAACCGGGTGTATGCCAGTCCCGCCTACCTGTCCGAACACGGCGAGCCCGGCCATCCGGAGGAGCTCCGGCGACATCCGGCGCTGGTCACCCGCGTGGCGCGTCGCGGCAGCGACTATGCCTGGCCAATGAGCCGCGACGGCGTAACCCGGGACTTCCCCATCTCACCGGTGATGGAGGCCGACGATCCCGAACTCCTCAAGGCGCCTCTCTTCGCGGGCGCCGGACTGATGATGGCCACGGACCTGATCATGGCGCGGCACCTCGCCCAGGGGTTGGTCACGCCGATCCTCCCCGGCTGGCTCGGGCGCTGCCCGGAGCTCCACGCGGTGTTCCCCGGCGGGGGGATCCCACCGCCCAAGCTGCGCGCCTTCATTGACTTCCTGGCCGCGCGCCTGGATCGCGAACTCACGCGACCGATCCTGGCGGAGACGCCGACCTAGCCAGCCCATGGGCGTCCGGCCTATAGCCGCGCTCAACTTAGCGAGACTGATGGGCTCGAGGTTACGGTGTTTCATGAGGCCGAGATATCGTAATCAGGACCAGCCGCGACGCTTTGAGGTGTGACCGATCCCGGGGTTGAAACAATTACATGGATCCAACGCCTGGTATTGGCAAATCAGAGCAGGTTTTGCCGCATATTGATGACCGACGTTGTGTTCGGCTGGATATTCGGCCCCTCGCCTCTCCATAAATCCGAGAATACTATTCTTTACCGAAGAAGCATCATGTCCGCGGGAAATGAACCGCCCCGGGTTTGCCGGAGGCCCCAACTCCTGAGAGGAAGGGGCCATCATGAGCAAGACGACGAACAAGTTTTCACCTGAGGTGCGGG
>CBJNAS010000473.1:0-2735 GCA_966434565.1 uncultured Phenylobacterium sp. | reverse complement strand
AGAGTCCTGTGACGCGCCGTTCGCTCAGTCGGGGACGGCATGGGCGTCCGCGCGGGCGCGCCCGCCGCGGAGCAGCAGCACGAACGGGAGGGTCGCGATCGTCAGCGCCCCCATCAGCCGGAAGTCGTCGAGATAGGCGATGAAGGCGCTCTGGCGGGTGACGATCTCGTTGAGCGCCGAAAGGTCCCGCGGCGCGAAGGGATCGCCGGCCGCGATCGCCGCCGAGACCGGGCCGCCGCCGCGCGTCTGTAGCAGGGCGGCCAGGGAGGCGTGCGCCGTCTGGGTGTTGCGGACCAGCAGGAAGAAGACCACCGAGATCCCCGTCGAGCTGCCGATGTTGCGCGACAGGCTGAACAGCGCCGCACCCTCGTTGCGTAGCTGCGGCGCCAGCGTCTGGAAGGCGGTGCTGGAGAGCGGTATGTAGATCAGGGTCATGCCGATCCCCTGCATCAGGCCCGAGGTGATGATCGGGGCATAGCCCATCACCGGGGCGAAGCGGCTCATCTGCCACAGCGAGACCGCGGTGATGATCACGCCGGCGGCGATCACCTGGCGCACGCCTAACCGCGTGGTCAGCTGGCTCACGACGAGCATGCTGATCACCACGCCCATGCCCCGCGGGGCTGCTAGCAGGCCGGTCAGGACGACCGGATAGCCGTATTCGTTCTGCAGCATCGGCGCGAGCAGGGCGAGGGTGGCGAACATCACCACGCCGATCAGGACCATGTAGAGCGTCGACACCATGAAGTTGACGTCCTTGAACAGGCCGGGGTTCAGAAACGGCCGGTCGGTCGTGAACATGTGCGCCACGAACACATAGAGGCCGAGCCCCGCGAGGAGCGCCTCGGCGCAGATCTCCTTCGAGGAGAACCAGTCGAGCTGCTGGCCGCGGTCGAGCATCAGCTGCAGGGCCGCCACGGCCAAGCTGAGCGTGGCGAAGCCCATGAAGTCGAAACGCTCACGCCGCTCGACCCTCTGCTCGCGGAGCGCCAGCAGGCCGAGGAAGGCCAGGATCCCGATCGGCAGGTTGATGAAGAAGGTCCAGCGCCAGTCGAGGTTCTCCGTGAGCCAGCCGCCCAGCGCCGGTCCCCCGATGCTGCCCACCTGGGCCGCCCCCACCCAGGCCGCCATCGCCTTGGGATAGTCCGCGGGCTCGTTGATCGCGAAGAGCACGGCCTGGGAAAGCGGCACCAGGGCCGCGCCGCCCGCGCCCTGAAGGGCCCTGAACAGCACGATCTGCGGCAGGGTCGTCGCCATCCCGCAGAGCAGGGAGGCGGCGGTGAATATGACGATCGAGCCCAGGAAGATGTTGCGTCGGCCAAACGCGTTGGCCAGCCAGCCGGTCAGCGGGATCGTGATCGCCGCGGCCACGATATAGGAGGTCAGCACCCAGCCCATCTGATCCTGGCTGGCGGAGAGCTCGCCCTGCATCCGCGGCAGGGCCACGTTGGCGATGGTGGCGTCGAGCGACTGCATGGCCGTGGCGGCCATGATCGCGGCGGTGACGATCACCTTCGGCGTTTTCGCTGGAGCCGCGGGCAAGGCCCCGGCGACCGCTTCCGACATGTTCGACCCCGTGAGAGGCTAGCGCCGCAGCTGCTCCACGTCCCGCACCGCGCCACGGGCCGCGCTGGTGGTGAAGGCGGCGTAGGCCTTGAGGGCGGCGGAGACCTTGCGCTCCCGCTGGCCCGGCTTCCAGGCGGCGGCGCCCTTCGCCTGCATGGCCGCGCGGCGCTCGGCGAGAACGTCCTCGCTCACCGCCAGGCGGATCGAACGGCCGGGGATGTCGATCTCGATCAGGTCGCCGTCCTCGACCAGGCCGATCAGCCCGCCCTCGGCGGCCTCGGGCGAGACGTGGCCGATGGAGAGGCCCGATGTGCCGCCGGAGAAGCGGCCGTCGGTGATCAGCGCGCAGGCCTTCCCGAGGCCCTTCGACTTCAGGTAGCTCGTCGGATAGAGCATCTCCTGCATGCCCGGCCCGCCGCGCGGGCCCTCGTAGCGGATCACCACCACGTCACCCGCCTCGACCTTGCCGGTGAGGATAGCGCTGACCGCCGCGTCCTGGCTCTCGTAGACCTTCGCGGGGCCGGCGAACACCAGAATGCTTTCGTCGACGCCGGCGGTCTTCACGATGCAGCCGTCGAGCGCCAGATTGCCTCTCAGCACCGCCAGGCCGCCGTCCTTGGAGAAGGCGTGCTCCACGTCGCGGATCACGCCCCCCTCGCGGTCGAGGTCGAGCGCGTCCCAGCGGCGGCTCTGGCTGAAGGCGACCTGGGTCGGCACCCCGCCGGGAGCGGCGCGGTAGAAGGTCGCCACGCTCTCGCTGTTGGCCCGGCGCACGTCCCAGCGCGCGAGCGCCTCGCCCAGCGTCGCGGAATGGACGGTCGGAACCTCCGTATGGATCAGCCCGCCACGCTCCAGCTCGCCCAGTATGGCCATGATGCCGCCGGCGCGGTGCACGTCCTCCATGTGCACGTCGGCCTTGGCGGGGGCCACCTTGGACAGGCACGGCACCTTGCGCGACAGCCGGTCGATGTCGGTCATGGTGAAGTCGACGCCCGCCTCATAGGCGGCGGCCAGCAGGTGCAGCACGGTGTTCGTCGAGCCACCCATGGCGATGTCCAGGCTCATGGCGTTCTCGAACGCCTTGAAGCTGGCCACGGAGCGCGGCAGCACGCTTTCGTCGTCCTGCTCGTACCAGCGGCGGGTGATGTCGACGATCAGGTGGCCGGCCT
>CBJNAS010000472.1:0-2753 GCA_966434565.1 uncultured Phenylobacterium sp. | reverse complement strand
CAGCCGCCGCACGCCTTCCACATCGACTTCGACATCGGCAAGCGCCTGGCCGCCTACAGCTTTTCGGTGGGACAGGTCCTGCTCGCCGGCCTCGACGAGCCCGCGCTCGAGGAATACCTGCGCACGACGCCATTGCGGCCCGTGACGCCGCTGACCCTGACGGACCCGGCCGAGCTGCGCACGCTGATCGCGCAGATCCGGCGTGACGGGTATCGCCTGGGCATCAACGACATGATGTACGGGGTCGGGGGCATCGCCGTGCCGATCCGCAATCGCCAGGGCCGCATCCTGGCCGGCATGGTGGCGCCGATGTTCCACGGACGCGACTGGGACGACATGATCGCGCGCTACCTGCCGGCGATGCTGGCGGCGGCCGCGAAGATCAGCAGCTTCATGGTCGGCGACCAGGACCGCTGAGCCCTGCGAAGCAGGCAATTCAGTCCGCGGGCCAGAGCCTGGGGAACATCTCGCTGCGCATCGGCATGCCGTCTGCGAGCGGCAGTTCCTTCAGCCAGGCGTGCCATTCCCACCGGGCCGCCTTGCGGCGGATGTCGTCGCCGAAGAACCGGACGCTGAAGCTGCGGCGCCGGGATCCGGTCTGATCGCCCAGGGTTCCGTGAAGGACGTTCGGGTGCAGCAGGATGACGTCGCCCGGCGCGGTGTCGTAGCAGAGGATGGTCGGGAACCGGACGCGGTCGCCGTCGATATCGGGCGCCGGGCCCGTCGGCAGGGCGACGCGATCGCCTTCCCGGCCAGGCGGCATGGCGCCGGGCGTATACCAGGGGCCCTTGTGGCTGCCGGGCACGAACCTCAGCGCGCCGCTCTGCTCTGTGACCGACTCAAGGCTGAGCCAGATGCTGCAGGCCTGCTCGCCCTCCATCCCATGCTGCGGGAAGTCCTGGTGCCAGTCGGTCGGCGTGTCGCAGCCCTGTTCCTTGTAGATCGACAGCGTCTCGAACAGGCGGGCTTCACGGCTGTCCATAGCTTCGGCCGCGAGCCGGGCGACGCCGGACTCGAAGGCGAAGCGCTTGAGCCGGTCGTTGAAGGTCCAGCCGTTCTCGCAATAGACCGTATCGCCCTTCTGGCTCAGCGAGACGGCCGGATTGCCGTCGGGCGGAGCCGAGCCGGACTTGACGTTGCGACGGATCTCCTCGGCCGCTTCCGCAAGCAGCTCCAGCCAGGCGCTGCCGACGAAGCCCCGGACCACCGCGGCGCCGTCACGGGCGAACGTCTCGCGCACGTCCGGGGACATCATGGTCGTGCTGGTGGGCATCGGAGGTCCTCCGGCGTCTGGTCAGGATAGTCGGGGAGCGGGGCGCGCGAGCTCATCCGCGCGCCGCTCCCCATTCGAGGTGAAGCTCGCTCATCGAGTTGACGACGCCCGTGGTCACGTGCGGGCGCGTTCCGGGCTTGATCCGGAAATCCGGGATCCGCGGCAGCCACTCCTGCAGGAAAATGCGGATCTCGCGCCGTGCCAGCACCGCGCCGATGCAGGTATGGGGCCCGGTCCCAAACGCGAGATGCTTCGGCTGTTCGCGGGTGAAGTCGAGCGTCATGGGATCTGGATTGACGTTCTCGTCGAGCCCGGCGAGCGGGAAGATGCCGACCACCATGTCGCCCTCGCGCAGCGTCTGGCCGCCGAGATCGGTGTCGCGCCGCATGATGCGGGCCAGGTTGCTTGTGCCGAAGCGGCGGGCGCACTCCTCGACGGCGACGTCGATCCGCTCGGGGTGCTCGATCAGCTCCCGCCGCAGCTCGGGATGCTGGGCCAGGTGACAGGCGATGAAGCTGGTCATCGAGACCACCGTATCGAGGCCGCCGCCGAGCACCAGCAGACACATGCTGAAGACTTCCTCGTCGGTGAGCGCGCGCCCCTCGATCCTGGCATGGATCAGCGAGCTGATCAGGTCGTCCGCCGGTTTCCGCCGCCGCAGCTCGATCCAGTCGCGGACATAGGCCGAGATCTCTTCCCAGGCCCCCGCGCTCCGCTCGTGGTTGGGCTTCGACATGTAGACGGCCAGCCCGCGCAGGTAGGCGTAATCGGTCTCGGGCAGGTTCAGCATCGTCAGGAAGGCGATGATCGGCATGGCGCCGGCGAAGTCGCGCACGAATTCGCACTCGCCTTGCGGCTCGAGCTTCTCGATCAGCTCGATGGCGACTTGCCGCGCCTTGTCGGAGATCCGGGTGAGGGCCTTCGGCAAGAAGGCCGGCATGAGCAGCTTGCGAAAGGCGGTGTGCTCCGGCGGGTCGAGCTGCTCCGGAATCTGCAGCGGCACGACCCCGCGCGGGATGAGGAACTCCCGATTGGAGAAGTTCTCGTGCTCGGCCTGCATCCGGGCGATCTCCGGATAGCGGGTCAGCACCCAGTGCCCGCCGTAACGCGGCGTCCAGAACACCGGCGGATAGGTGTCCTGCACGCGCTTCCAGGCGACGTGCACATCCTCCGAACAGCCGCTTTCGAGACCGTCGATGTTGAACAGGTCGAAATCGAAGCAGCGGTCCGGCGGGACGTTGCTCGGTACGAACTCCGCCTTTTCGAGGTGCCTGCTCATGTTTCCATTCCTAGACGCGATGATGTTGGCGCTTCAGCCCGGCTGCGCTTGCGCCCGGCCCGCCGCCTCGGCCGCCTGCCCCATCGCGGCCATGGCATTGGTGAGGTCGAAGTAGTCGCGCCAGGCGCTGATCTTGCCGTCGCGGACCTCGAAGGCGCCCATGGTGGGGAAGTCGTGCCAGCGTCCGGCGCGGTCGCGGAT
>CBJNAS010000471.1:0-2754 GCA_966434565.1 uncultured Phenylobacterium sp. | reverse complement strand
CCCGCCTGCGGGAACGCGCCGTCCAGAGACTCGAAGATCGTCTCTTCGCCGTCCAGCAGGTCCATGGAGTGCTGGGCGAAATAGCCCATCTTGACGCTGCTGCCGATGCTGACCGTGCCCTGGTCGGGCGCGGTGGCGCCGGCGACGAGTTTCAACAGCGTCGATTTGCCGGCGCCGTTGGCGCCAAGGACGCACCAACGTTCCTTGCGGCGCACCAGGAAATCGAAGCCGTCGTAGATCGGCTGGGCGCCGTAGCCCTTATGGATATTGCGCAGGCTGATCACGTCGTCGCCCGACCGCGGCGGGCTCTTGAACTCGAACTGGACCGACTGGCGACGGCGCGGCGGCTCGACGCGTTCGATCTTGTCGAGCTTCTTCACCCGGCTCTGGACCTGGGCGGCGTGCGAGGCGCGCGCCTTGAACCGCTCGATGAACTTGATCTCCTTGGCCAGCATCGCCTGCTGGCGCTCGTATTGCGCCTGGCGTTGCTGTTCGCCGAGCGCGCGTTGCTGGTCGTAGAAATCGAGATCGCCCGAGTAGGAGATGAGCGCGCCGGCATCGATCTCAACCACCTTCCCGACGATCCGGTTCATGAAGGCGCGGTCGTGCGAGGTCATCAACAGGGCGCCGTCGTAGCTCTTGAGGAAGGCCTCGAGCCAGATCAGGCTTTCCAGGTCGAGGTGGTTGCTGGGCTCGTCCAGCAGCATGCCGTCGGGCCGCATGAGCAGAATGCGCGCCAGCGCCACGCGCATCTTCCAGCCCCCGGACAGCAGACCGACATCGCCATCCATGCGTTCCTGGCTGAAGCTCAGGCCAGCCAGCACCTCGCGCGCGCGGGCTTCCAGCGCATAGCCGTCCAGTTCCTCGAACCGATGCTGCACCTCGCCATAGCGTTCGATGATGGCGTCCAGCTCGTCCGTTTGGTCCGGATCGACCATGGCCGCCTCCAGCCTGGACATTTCGGCGGCGAGCGCGCTGACGGGACCGACGCCATCCATCACCGCGGCGACCGCGCTCTGGCCCGACATCTCGCCGACATCCTGGCTGAAATAGCCGATCGTCATTCCGGGATCGATCGCGACCAGTCCGTCGTCGGGTTGCTCCTGACCGGTGATCATGCGGAACAGCGTCGTCTTGCCGGCGCCGTTTGGGCCAACAAGCCCGACCTTTTCGCCCCTCTGGATGTTCATCGAGGCTTCGATGAACAGGATCTGGTGGCCGTTCTGCTTGGAGATATTGTCGAGGCGGATCATGGGGCGGTCTGCTAACTCGGGGGCGAGGAGAACGCCAGCCCCAGCCCATGGGCGTCTCATCCTAGCTGGACGTTGGTATCGCTCCAGTATCCGGGACCTTCGCGCCGGCATCCGCCCTCTTCCGGGGCAGGGACAAGCTCTTGACGAGGCGTCCCGGCAAAAGCCTTTTTCGCGCATTCGCGATCGGACTAACGTCGGCCTGCTTTGGGGTCGACCCGAACACCGTGCAGCGCGCGCCATCCGAACGCCAACAGGGGGCGGACCTGGGCGGCGAAATCGGCGATCAGGGCCGGCAGGTGCGCGTCGGCGAGCTCGGCGCCGGTAAGCCGGCGCTCGACCAACCAATGGGTCTTCTTCAGCGCGGCTTCCAACGGCCCGTCGGCCTGTTCCTCGAAGCCCTTGGGCATCCGCTTGACGGGCGCGCCATCCGCCAACTCAAGGCCATTGTCGTCCAGGGCCTTCTCGACCGCGAGCCAGGCCTTGGGATCGGCGATGATCTGCTTGCGGAAGGCGTCGACCAGGGGGCGATCCCAAAGGTAAAAGCCGGCCGCCACGAATGGACCTCCGCCGGCGTAGTGTTTTGCCGAGGGCAGCGTCGACGGGTCGAGCGGATCGAATGTCTGAGGGTCGAAGGCCAGCGCCGGCCCGCCCTCAGGCTCGACGTGCACGTAGACCATCCCGGGCGCCATCTTGTCGCCCTCGCGTGTCAGGCTCGCCGACACGTGGGTCTTGTAGGGTCGCTTGTCCTTGGAAAAACGAACGTCGCGGTGAATGCGGAAGATGTTCTTATTCGCGTCGCCCACGAACGGCAGATCGCGGGCTGCGAACTCGATGTTCAGCGCCGAGATCAGCCCGCCCATGGCCGGCTTCAACCCCTCGTCGTAGGCGGCGCGATGCGCGGTGAACCAGGCTTTGTCGTTGTTGGCGGCCAGGTCCGTCAGGAAGCCCAGGTCCCGCATGGAAAAGCCCGCGAAGGCCTCCGAAGGCGACGGATCGTTCTTTGGCATGCGTCTTCCGGGTTCACGACTCATGTCGAAATAGGATCTGCGACGCAGTTTGTCCTCCGCTAGGGAGCGGCGCCGGGCCGCTACGCTGTGCGGGGGCGGTCACTTTGGCGACCGCAGAGATCGGGAACGCTTGGGAGGGCTCCGCAGAACCGAACCGCGCCATCCGGCGGCATTGGCGATCAAATCGAGCGTCTGGCGAAGCTGCATCGAGGGGGCGTTTTGAGTGAGGCCGAATTCCAACAGGCCAAGTCCAAACTCTCGGCGGTGGCGGTGCGACCTACGATGAGACGATCGGCGTTCCGCGCTCCACCCAGAACTGCTTGCTTTGCCGAGGGCCGCCCTCCATCCTTCGTGTTGCCATCCTCGTCAAGGCTGAGTGAATTCCGGGCCGAGAGCAGTTCATGAAAACCCTTCCGCCGGAGGGCTTCGATCGTGATGGGCTCCAGGTCCTGTGGCGGGATGGGGAGATCGCGTTCTGTCGCGGCTGGCGTGTC
>CBJNAS010000470.1:0-2763 GCA_966434565.1 uncultured Phenylobacterium sp. | reverse complement strand
AAGTGAAGGAGAAGGGCGTCCCCCCCCTCGCGATAAGGGTGGGGGGATAGGGTCCGGCGCGGCGACCGATCGCCCTCCGCGCCTATGTTTTCGCCGAAAGCTGATAGCGAAGGTGGGGACCCTCAACGCCCTCCTCGACATACTCGGCCTGGACCAGCCCCTCGCGGTGAAGGAGGTTGAGCGCTTCGGCGAGGCTGCCCGGGCCGGCGGGGCTGGACAAAGCGATCCGGTGCTCCCCGCTCAGCGCCTCCACTCGCGCCCGCGCCCGGAGGTCCTCCAGGTCCGCCCCGGCCGGCTCCGCCGGCGGGCTCGCGCCGGTGATGAAGGGGTCCGGCTCGTCATCCGCCGCCTCCTCATCCTCCTCCGGCCAATCGTCCTCGGCATCCTCCCACTCCTGGGCGACTTCAGCCGACCCGGAGAGGGGACCTCGATCTTCCGGAGCGGGCTCGACCGCGCTCGGCGGCTCTGGGGCTGGACCTGGCGCCGGTTCGGCTCGGGCCACCCCGCGGCCGAGGTTCGGGCGCGAGAACAGGGCGCGGAGGAAAGACCAAAGGCGACTCATGGGGGCGATCTGAGCTCAGCCGCGTGGGTTCGGAAAAGACCCCGAGGGTGAGCCGATCGCGTGACAGGCGTTCTCGGGCTACTTGCGAGGGCGGTCGCCGCGATCGCCCTGACCGGGTTTCGCCGCGGTTTCCGAATGCCGCCGGCGGTCGGCGGCGAGCGAGCGACCGACATCGACCTCCTTCTCGAAATGCCCGTGCTCGTCGCGGCGGACGTATCGCTTATCGCCCTTGTGCGGTTCGATCAGTTCGCGCTTGCTGGTCATGGGTGAACTCCTTGTCGGGGTCTCCAACGGCCGCGCCAGACTGGCGTTCCCGGCCACGCTTGCGCCCGCCAAGGTGCGCCTACATTCTGGAATTCCTGACGTTTTTCGGCGCGCAGAAGGTGCGCCCTGGTGGTGCGAGAATGGTCACCCGTCCGGCCTGGCAAGGCCATCTCAAGCTCTCGCTCGTGACCTGCCCGGTGGCGCTCTATCCCGGGGTCTGCGCCGGTGACGACGTGCGCTTCAACCTGATCAATCCGGATACCGGCAACCGCATCCGCATGCAGCCGACCGATCCGGACACCGGCCCGGTCGAGCGCAGCTCGCTGGTGAAGGGCTATGCCATCGACAAGGGCCTCTACGTCACCTTGACCGAGGACGAGATCCGCAGCGTCAAGCCGGAGAGCGCCGGGACCATCACGATCGAACGCTTCGTCGGCGAGGCGGAGATCGACCGGCTCTACTGGGATACGCCCTACTATCTGGCGCCTGACGGAGACCTCGCGCTCGAGGCCTTCTCGGTCATCCGCGAGGCTATGCGCGACGCCGGCCAGATCGCCCTGGGCCGTGTCGTGATCTCCAGCCGCGAACGCCTGGTCGCGCTCGAGGCCAAGGGCGCCGGCATCATCGCCCACACGCTGCGCACCCGCGACGAGGTGAATGACGCGGCCGAGGTGTTCGATCGCATCCCAGAGACGACGGTCGATCCATCGATGCTGACGATCGCGCGTCAGATCGTTCAACAGCACGCCGGCCCGTTCGACCCGGCGGAGTTTGTCGACCGCTACAGCCAGGCGCTCCGAGGACTGATCGACGACAAACGCAAGGCCCAACCGTTGACCCGGGCGAGAACCGTGGACGAAGCTCAGGTTCTCGATCTCATGGCGGCGCTGAAGGCCAGCTTGGCGCCCGCACCCGCCAGGCGGCGCGCCGCGGCCGAGCGCGCCCCGGCGGCGCCCAAGCTCGCCAAGCCGCGGAAGCCGCGAGAGCGGAAGTCGCCCGCCGCTTGAGGCATCGGCATACCCGTGGCGGGGTGCCGGCTATCGATTCGGAACCTCCGGCTCCCACCGTGGCGCGCCCTCCCACACCCAAGAGCCCAGCCATTCCGTTGGCTCGTCGGCCTCTTCGCTCGGATCCACGAAGCGGCCGACGGCGATCAACGTCACGGTCGCGGGTTTCAGGTCGCGCATGCGGAGGAGCAGGGCCTCCGTTTCGCGGATCGCCTCGTCGTCGCTCGCGAAGCTGGGGCGACGTAAGAACGGCTCGGGATCATCGCGGCCGCAGTAGAAGAGAAGGGTGTATGGCTGCATTGCCTCGAACCGGGAGCATCAAACCTGGGGTCCGTTTGCGGCATATCCACGACTGCCTGCCGATCAGGGGTCGCGCAGGCGAGCGGGGCTGCGGGCGCCAGCGGCGGGCCGTCTCCAGCCCGTGGCGGCGCTGCCGGCCGTAGCTGGTGGCTGGTCAGGCCGGAATTGGGGATTTCCCCCTGCCCCGGGTCGGACCTTGCTGACGGCGCCTCGCTGTCGCGCGTGCTATCCAAACGCCATGTCAGGCGACCTGCCACACGTCGAAGACATCTTCGTGCTGCACGGAATGGACGAGAGTGGCGCGATACTCTCGACCGAGCGTCTCCTGGGTGTCTCCCGGCAGCGATTGCGGCGGCTAGCGGAAAAACGCCTGAAGACCTTTGCGATGGTCGAGGTGTGTCAGGGGACGAGGCGCGTGCTCTTCCTGGAGAGACGGAAACCCTGAACGGCCGTGCGGGTCGCACGTCCTGAACTTGCTGAGCAGAGCCGCCTCCCCTCCCCTCGTGGCTGATCCGGTCAGGCCTGCGGTCCTGTCGCGATCGATCCCGCTGAACCTTAGGGCGGGACGGTCCCGGTCAAAGCCGACCTCGCGGACGCGAGGCGGGCCGGTCATGAGCCTCCGGCCTTCGC
>CBJNAS010000469.1:0-2777 GCA_966434565.1 uncultured Phenylobacterium sp. | reverse complement strand
TGGGAAAGGCAGAGGGGGAAGCTTACCAATACCTCCCTCCCCCCCCCCCCTCCCCCCTCTCCGCCGGTGCCCGCCCCCGTGCCCCCCCCTGGACCCTGGACGCCATTCCCACCCCCGGCCACACCTCCAACCACCTGTGCTTCGCGCTGCTGGAGGAGAACGCCCTCTTCACCGGCGACCACGTGATGGGCTGGTCGACTACGGTCATCACGCCGCCGGACGGCGACATGAGCGACTACATGGAAAGCCTCGAGCGCGTCCGCGCCCGCGACTTCGCCACGCTCTGGCCGACGCACGGCCCGCCGGTGCGCGAGCCCCGCCCCTTCCTCGACGCCTACATCGCCCACCGCCGCGGCCGCGAGGCGCAGATCCTGGGCGCCCTGGCCAAGGGGCCGGCCCGCATCGGCGAGCTGGTCCCGCGCCTCTACGCCGACGTCGACCCCAGGCTGCACCCCGCCGCCGCCCGCTCCATGCTGGCCCACATGATCGACCTCGCCCGCCGCGGCCTGGTGCGCACCGACGGCGAGCCCGGGTCGGAGAGCGAATACCGGCTGGCGTGACGGTGGCCTGCGCTTCGGCAAGCTCGCAAGATCAAGTATTTTGAACCGATCACCCCCGCTTTCGCGGGGACGAACGGGAATAGGTGAACGCTCCCTACCGCCCCAGCGTCGCCAGCATCGCTACGGCCGCGAGCGCCATGGCGGCGGTGGCGACCCAGCCCATGGCCGCCAGGCCGCCGCGCAGACGAAAGCGCCCCATCGCATCCCGGTTCTGCGCCACCAGCATGGTCATGGCCATCACCGGCGGCGCCACCAGGCCGTTGATGACCGCGCTCCAGAACAACGCCCGGATCGGGTCCAGCGGCGAGAAGTTGACCAGCACGCCCAGCAGGGTGGCGATCAGGATGGTGGCGTAGAAGGCCCGCGCCCGCGGCAGGCGCCGGGCGAGGCCCACGTGCCAGCCGAAGCTCTCGCCGAGCGCATAGGCCACCGAGCCCGCCAGCACCGGCAGGGCCATCATCCCGGTGCCGATCACGCCCAGGGAGAAGACCACGAAGGCCGCGGGCCCGGCGATCGGACGCAGCGCCTCGGCCGCCTGGGCGGAGGTCTGCACCTGGGTCACCCCATGCGCATGCAGGGTCGCCGCCGCGGTGACGACGATGAACAGGGCCACGATGTTGGAGAGGCCCATGCCGATGTAGGTGTCGAGCCGGATGCGGGCGAGCTCGCGCCGGGCCTGGCGCGGCGCCCGGACCAGCGGCTTGGCCCCGTCCTGCTCCCTGACCTCCTCGACCTCGGAGCCGGCCTGCCAGAAGAAGAGATAGGGGCTGATGGTGGTGCCGAGCACCGCGACCACCACAGTGACGTAGTCCGATGTCAGCTTGATGTGGGGGGCGACAAGGCCCAGCCCCACCTGGCCCCACGGCACATGGCTCACCAGCGCCACGCCGACATAGGCGAACAGCGACAGCGTCAGCCACTTCAGCACCGAGACGTAGCGCTCGTAGCGCATGAACACCTCGAGCCCCACCGAGACCACGGCGAAGGCGGCGATGTAGAGCCCCGCCGGCCCGCCGATCATCAGCTTCAGCGCCGCGGCCATGGCGCCCAGGTCGGCCCCCAGGTTGATGGTGTTCGCCACCGCCAACAGCAGCACCATCGCCAGCAGCACCGGCTGCGGATAGTGCTGGCGCAGGTTGCCGGCGATGCCCCGGCCCGTGACCCGCCCGATCCGCGCGCTGATCTCCTGGATCGCGGCCATCAGCGGCCAGCTGAACAGCAGGGTCCAGCCGAGGGCGTAGCCGAACTGGGCGCCGGCTTGGGAGTAGGTGGCGATCCCGCTCGGGTCGTCGTCGGACGCGCCGGTGATCAGTCCTGGGCCGAAGATCTGCAGCAGCTTCGTCCGACCCGGCTGTTTGACCGCTTCCCGCGCCGCCTCCGTCGCCATCCCTGGAGCCTTGTTTTTATGGACAGGCCCCGAACGCGCCAGCGTAGCCGTTCGATCCCTGGGGGCGATCCCTGAGGGGCGATCCCTGAGGGGCGATCCCTCAGGGCTCCCGGTCGAGACGGTCCTCGGCCTGGACGATGTCCGCCGGCGGCTGCGGGAAGTCGTCCCAGGGCAGCTCCTTGTGCAGCGTCTCCGCCCAGCGGCTCAGCCACTCGTCCCCGTCGGGATCGGCGATATCGTCGCTGATCTGATAGGCGGGATCGGCCATGGCCTCGTCGAGGCTCACCACCGTCAGCTGGTTCTTCCTGAGGATCTCCCCCAGCTCCCCCAGGCTGTCGGCGTTCAGCCGCGTTTCGTGCAGCAGGAACACCAGCGCCGGCCGCCGCCCCAGCAGCTGCATTGCGGCCGCCCGGTACCAGGCGACCGCCTTGTCGGTGTAGTCGAGGTACGCCTGCCGCACCCGCCGCGCCGCGGCCTTGTCGTGGCGCATCACCGCCTCATCGTACGGCAGGGCGAACATCCCGTCGGAGTTCTCCACCGTCACCGGAGCCACCCGATAGCCGTGGACCGCCAGCCAGCCCTCGAACGCGTGCTTGTCCTCCAGCGTCTTGCCGGTGTCGAGGTAGGGGTGGCGGAACCAGTGCGGGGCCTGGCGCCGCTCGGCCATGAGCGGCCGCAGCACCTCGTCGTCACGCTCGACGTCGGCGATGTAGTCGCCGACCGGGATCCTGTTCAGCGACCCGTGCGAATATGTGTGGTTGCCGAGCGTAAAGCCCGCCTCCACCCATTCGCGCACCAGCTGGTACTTCGCCGGCCGCTCGGCCCCCTCC
>CBJNAS010000468.1:0-2779 GCA_966434565.1 uncultured Phenylobacterium sp. | reverse complement strand
CAGCTCCGGCGCCTCTTCCAGATAGCCCCAGCGCCAGGCGTCGAACTCCGGCTCGCCATGGGTTTCCAGGTCGAATTCCGACTCCGGGCCGTCGAAGCGGAAGGCGAACCAGACCTGCTTCTGCCCACGCCAACCGCGCCAGGCCTTGGACCCGCCATGGTTCTCCGGAAAGTCGTACTTGATCCAGCCCTCGGTGCGGCCGAGATAGGTGACGGTGCGCGCCCCGGTCTCTTCGGCGAGCTCCCGGCGCGCGGCGGCCTCGAGCTCCTCGCCCTCGTCCACGCCGCCTTGCGGGAACTGCCAGTTGTGCGGCGGCGGCGTATGCACCCGCCGGCCCAGCCACACGCGACCGTCCGGATGCAGCAGCACGACGCCGACGTTGGGTCGATAGGTGGGGAGCTCGGTCATTTCCTGGCGGCCAGGGCCGAGGCCGGGGCCAGCTGATAGCCTCTTTGCTCCACGCTCTGGGCCCAATGGGCGACCTTGTCCAGCGTAACCGGATAGGCGAAGCCCGCGCCCAGCGCCTGGCCGCGCTGCAGGGCGCTGGCCTCCAGCTCCAGCAGCTGCTGGTCGATCGCAGGGCCGGTCAGCTGGTCGTCGATCACCCGTTCGGCCGAGGCGCGCGGCGCGCCCCCGCCGCTTCGCCGCCCGGCCAGGCCGTCATCGATGAAGCCCAGCCCGCGTCCGCGCAGCGCGCCCAGGAAGCCTTCATAGGCCTTGTCGCTGGTGAGGAACCGCGAGCCCAGATAGTTGGTCAGGGCGTAGTAGCCGCTGGCGCGCGAGAGGATCCATTCCAGCTTCTTGGCCGTCTCTGCCGGCTGGGCGTCGGCCATCAGGGTGTAGGGGCCCGGATCGTTGTCGGGATAGTCCAGCGGCTCCATCGGCGTCTCGAGCAGCACCTCGTGACCGTGGGCGCGCGCGCTGTCGATCCAGCCCTGCAGCCCCTCGGCGTAGGGGCTGAACGCTAGCGTGATCGGCGCCGGCAGGGTCTCGATGGCGGTCTGGGTCGCCCGGGCGTTCAGACCCAGGCCGCCCACGACCAGGGCGATCTTCGGCCGGCCGTTGGGGGTGAACGGCCGCGCATAGGCCTCGAACGGCGTGCGGCCGTCCTGGGCGATGATCGGCAGCGGGCCGCCGGGCCCGGGCGCGAAGAAGCCGGCGATCGGCGCCTGCGGCAGCGCGCCAGCGCTAGCCGGTGAGCTCGCCGGCGCGGCGGCCTCACGGCCCGCGGCGGCAGGAGTCTCCGAGAAACGCAGGATGTCCTGCGAGACCCAGGTCAAACTGCCAGCGCCCAGGGCCTGGCGCCAGCCCGACGGCGCCTCGGCGAAGACCGGACCCAGGTGGATGCGCACCGGCTTTCCCGACGATGGCCCGAGCAGCAGGACCACGACCGCCGCACAGGCGGCGAACAGGCCCGCCGCCCCGGCCGCCGCCGCCCTGGGCGACGTCAGCGCCGCCTTCAGCCCGTCGAGATCGATGTGCGGCGCGCTCGGTCGGGAGATCGCGATCATGGCCAAGACGGAAACCCTCCCCCTCGTCGCGGAGGCTCGACCGATACGGTTAACCAAAGCTTAGACGAGGAAGCTTCCCTCCCCAGTCGCCTTCGGCGACAGCTCCACCGCGCAGCGGGGGAGGTGTCTCCCGCCGCAAGGCGGGAGACGGAGGGGGCGTTCGGCGCAGACGTGTGATTCCGGTAGCCCCATGAAGGGGAGGGAAACTACTTTTCCGTCGCGGGCGGCTTGACCGCGGCCACGCGGGCCTTGCTCCCGACGATCTCCGCCAGGCGGGCGGAGGGCTTGGGCAGCTTGGGCGTGGCGGCGACCGAGCCGAAGTGCAGGACGTCCTCGGCGCGGGCCAGCTGGAAATCCTTCTTCGCGTCAAAGCCCTCCGGAGGCTCTTCCGCAGGCTCGTGGGCGGAGACGCGGGTCTTCCCCTCGTCGGCGTTCAACGCATTGCGGAACGAAGCTTCCGAGAACTGGAAGGCCTTGTTGGCGATGCTCTGGGCCTCGTCGCGGGTCTGGGCGACCTCCAGGTCGGGCGTGATGCCGGTCTTCTGTATCGAGCGGCCGGACGGCGTGTAGTAGCGCGCCGTCGTCAGCTTCAGCGCCCCGTCCATGCCGCCCCGTAGCGGGATGACGGTCTGCACCGAGCCCTTGCCGAAGCTGGTCAGGCCGACCAGCTGGGCGCGCTTATGGTCCTGGAGGGCGCCGGCGACGATCTCGGCGGCCGAGGCGGTGCCGGAGTTGACCAGCACCACCATGCGCATGCCATTGGTGATGTCGCCCGGACGGGCGTTGTAGCGCTCGACGTCGTGGGCGTCGCGGCCGCGCTGGCTGACGATCTCGCCGGAGTCGAGGAACAGGTCGGCCACGCCCACCGCCTGGTCGAGCAGGCCGCCGGGGTTGTTCCGCAGGTCCAGGATCAGGCCCTTCATGTGCGGGTTCTTCGCCTTCAGCTCGGCGAAGGCGGCCTGGGTCTCGTCGGTAGTCTTTTCGTTGAAGGCCGACAGGCGCAGCACGCCGTAGTCGCCGTCCAGCTTGGCGGTCGCGGACTTCGGCTTGATCACCTCGCGCACCAGCTTGACGTCGAAGGGATCGGCCTTCTCGCGGGCGATGGTCAGAGTGACGGTCTCGCCCGGCTTGCCGCGCATCTGCTTGACCGCGTCGTTGACCGACATGCCGAGCACGCTCTCGCCGTTCACCGCGGTGATGTAGTCGCCCGACTTGATGCCGGCGTTGGCGGCCGGGGTGCCGTCCATCGGCGAGATCACCTTGACCAC
>CBJNAS010000467.1:0-2791 GCA_966434565.1 uncultured Phenylobacterium sp. | reverse complement strand
CAGGGCCGCACCACCCGCTTCGACGCCGCCGGCGCCATACTGATGGCCAGCGAGAGCGCGGTCAGGGTCGCGCTGGAGGCGATCCAGGCGCTGGGCGGCGCCGGCTACACCCGGGACTATCCCGTCGAACGCTTCCTCCGCGACGCCAAGCTCTACGACATCGGCGCCGGGACCAACGAGATCCGCCGGTTCCTGATCGGGCGCGAGCTGATCGGAATGTGAGATCGCATCCCCCTTCCCGCTCGTCCTGAAGCAGTGCTCCAAAAAATCCGTCATGGCCCGGCTTGTCCGGGCCACCCAGCCCAAAGCGCCAACGACAGCTGGTGCGGAACGACGCGGGATGGGTCGTCCGAACAGGCGGGCGATGACGGAAAAACGTATGGACGATGAGCGAGACAGCGCGATCCGCGTCCTCAACCCGCCTGCGGGCTTTCCATGTTGGAGCCGCATTGCTATCGCAGCGCAGCATCGCAGCGGCGGGCATAAGGAGCAGGTGGTGACACAGAAGGTTCAGCCGGGCGCCGCCCAGGCCCTTGCAGGCCTCCTCTTTGACGGCATGACCATCATGTCCGGCGGGTTCGGCCTGTGCGGGATCCCGGAGAACCTGATCGCGGCGATCCGCGAGGCCGGCGTCAAGGACCTCACCGTGATCTCCAACAACTGCGGCGTCGACGGCTTCGGGCTCGGCATCCTGCTGGAGGGCGGCCAGATCAAGAAGATGGTCTCCAGCTACGTGGGCGAGAACAAGCTGTTCGAGCAGCTCTATCTCTCCGGCGAGCTGGAGCTGGAGTTCAATCCGCAGGGCACGCTCGCCGAGCGCATCCGCGCCGGCGGGGCCGGCATTCCCGCCTTCTTCACCAAAACCGGGGTCGGCACCCTGGTGGCGGAAGGCAAGGAGGTGCGCGAGTTCGACGGCGAGCTCTATGTGATGGAGCGCGGGCTGACCGCCGACCTCTCCATCGTCAAGGCCTGGAAGGGCGACCGCGAGGGCAATCTCGTCTATCGGAAGACCGCGCGGAACTTCAATCCGATGATGGCCACCGCCGGCAAGGTGACCGTGGCCGAGGTGGAGGAGCTGGTGGAGGTCGGCGCCCTCGATGCCGACGGCATTCACACCCCCGGGATCTTCGTCGACCGCATCATCGCGGGCGCCCATTACGAGAAGCGCATCGAGCGCGAGACCACGCGCAAGAGGGAGACCGCCTGAGATGTCCCAGAACCACAAGGGCTGGACGCGGGACGAGATGGCCGCCCGCGCCGCGCGCGAGCTGCGCGACGGCTTCTATGTGAACCTCGGCATCGGCATCCCGACGCTGGTCGCGAACTACATTCCGCCCGGCATGACCGTGACGTTGCAGAGCGAGAACGGCATGCTGGGCATGGGCCCCTTCCCCTATGAGGGCGAGGCGGACCCCGACCTGATCAATGCCGGCAAGCAGACCATCACCGAGCTGGCGATGAGCTCCTACTTCAGCTCGGCCGACAGCTTCGGCATGATCCGCGGCGGCCACATCGACCTCTCGATCCTGGGCGCCATGCAGGTGGCGGCGGGCGGCGACCTCGCCAACTGGATGGTCCCCGGCAAAATGGTCAAGGGCATGGGCGGGGCCATGGACCTGGTGGCCGGCGTCAAGCGCGTGGTGGTGGTGATGGAGCACGTCGAGAAGTCCGGCGCGCCCAAGCTGGTGAACGCCTGCTCCCTGCCG
The DNA here is from genome assembly GCA_966434565.1 of uncultured Phenylobacterium sp. Taxonomy (GTDB): domain Bacteria; phylum Pseudomonadota; class Alphaproteobacteria; order Caulobacterales; family Caulobacteraceae; genus Phenylobacterium. Next base: position 1,085 of record CBJNAS010000467.1, on the reverse strand, counting down.
CTCACCGGCCAGGGGGTGGTCGACCTGGTGATCACCGACCTCGGCGTCTTCGACGTGGCCCGCGGCAAGCGTCCGCTGACCCTGCTGGAGCTGGCGCCCGGCGTCACCGTCGAGGAGGTCAAGGCCAAGACCGAGCCTGCCTTCGAGGTCGACCTCGTCACGGCCTGATCATGGCCGGCATGGACTTTATTCTGGTCGAGCGCCGCGGCCGGGTGACCACCGTCACCCTGAACCGCCCCCAGGCGATGAACAGCCTCACGCCGGACATGCACCATGAGCTGCAGGCGGCGTTTGACGCCTTCGCCGCCGATCCGGCGCAGCTCGTCTGCGTGGTCACCGGCGCAGGCGAGAGGGCCTTCTGCGCCGGCAGCGACCTTAAGGCGGCGGCGGCCGGCCAGGTCCGGCCCTATCCGAAGAACGGCTACGCCGGGCTCATCGAGCGGTTCGACCTGGCCAAGCCGGTGATCGCGGCGGTCAACGGCCTGGCGCTGGGCGGCGGCTTCGAGATCGTGCTGGCCTGCGACATCGTCGTGGCCGCCGAGACAGCGAGCTTCGGCCTGCCCGAGCCGCTGGTGGGCACGGTGGCGCTGGGTGGCGGCCTGCACCGCCTGCAGCGGCAGATCGGGCTGAAACAGGCGATGGGCCTGGCGCTCAGCTCCCGACGGGCGAGCGCGGCCGACGGCCTGCGCCTGGGCTTCGTCAACGAGGTGGTCGCCCCCGGCGAGCTCGCAGCCGCCGTGGAGCGCTGGTGCGCCGACATCCTGAAGGGCGCGCCGCTCGCCGTGCAGGCGTCCAAGGAGACCCTCCTGCGCAGCCTCGATGAGCCGAGCCTGGCTGCGGCGCTGCGCAACCAGGCCAGCTACCCCGCCTTCGCCGCCCAGGCCGCCAGCGAGGACCGGGCCGAAGGCGCCCGGGCCTTCGCCGAGAAGCGCCCGCCGGTGTGGAAGGGGCGGTAGCCTTCCCGCCCTTCATGGAAAGGGAAAGGTCGTGAACCTCCTTCCCCGCCTCCCGTTCTGTAGGCCCGAACGTCGTGGGAGGAGCCCACCATGCCCGCCAAGTCGAAGTCCCAGCAGAAGGCCGCCGGC
>CBJNAS010000466.1:0-2794 GCA_966434565.1 uncultured Phenylobacterium sp. | reverse complement strand
GCCGCGCGCGAGGCTGGCGTCCGCAAGGTCGCGGTGGTGGAATTCGACATCCACCACGGCAACGGCACCGAGGGGGTGTTCCGCGGGCATCCGGAGCTGATGTTCGCCTCGCTCCACCAGTCGCCGATGTGGCCGGGCACCGGCCAGCCGCAGCCAGACGATCCGCCGAACATCGCCAACGCCATTGTGCCGCCGGGCGCCCCGGCGCAGGTCTGGCGCAAGGCTTTCGAAGGCCTGCTGGCGCGGGTCGACGCCTTCGAGGCGGAGCTGATCCTGGTCTCGGCCGGCTTCGACGCCCACCGGCGCGATCCGATCGGCGCCCCGGGCCAGAGCCTGGAGGCGGAGGACTTCGGCTGGGCGACGCGGGCTATCGTCGAGGTCGCGCGCGGCCGGGCCAAGGGCCGGGTTGTGTCCTCGCTCGAGGGCGGTTACGACCTGCAGGCTCTGGGCCAGTCTGCGCTTGCGCACGTGAGGGCCCTGGCAGAGGGGTAGGGACCGCGGCCCGGACGCTTCATCGGCGTCGCGGCCGTCCTGAGGAATGGCCAGCGCTTTGACCGCCGAGGTTCCCGCCGCGTCTTCACCGAAGAGTTCGGGCAAGCCCCGGGCTGGGTCGATCGTGCTCGCCCGCCACGGCGAGCCGGCGTTGTCGCGCAAGGTCAGGCTGAACGCCCAGCAGTACCGCGAGTTCTGGGCGACCTATGAGGTGCTGGGCCTGCTGCCCGGCCAAAGCCCGCCGAAGACGCTGATGGCCTTCGTCGAGCGCTGCGGCAGCCTGGTGGCCTCCACCCGCCTGCGCTCGATCGAGAGCGCCGAGAAGCTGGCTCACGGCCGCGCTTTCGCCCGCGATCCGCTGCTGGTGGAGGCGCCCCTGCCGCCGCCGAACCTGCCGGCCTGGATTCGCCTCTCGCCCTCGGTCTGGGGATTCCTCGCTCGGGTCTGGTGGTGGTTCTTCAATCACCACGAGGGGCAGGAGACGCGCCGCCAGGCGGAGGTCCGCGCCGGCGAAGCCGCCGCCATGCTGGAGCGCCTGGCCGGACAGGGCGAGGAGGTGGTGGTGCTCGCCCACGGCTTCTTCAACTACATGATCGGCCGCGCGCTGAAGCGCCGCGGCTGGAAGCTGGTCCACAGCGAGGGCTGGAAATACTGGTCGATGCGTCGCTTCGAGCGGCGGTGAGACGCGATGGGTGAGCCGGTGCTGACGCTCGGTTGTCGCCGAAAGGAGCCGGAGCATCCCCGCTTTCGCGGGGAAGACTGGTGGATACGCAGGCTAAAGCTGAGTGTGTCGGCGTCGCCCGGTGTTCGCGCCGCCTTCGCCGTGACGGCGCGCCGGGGCGCAATCCCGGTGGACCGTGGCGAACGCGGGCTCTAGGTTCGCTGCATGTCCGAAGCCCCCGAGATCGCGAGCCTGACGTTCGAGCAGGCCCTGGCCGAGCTGGAGCAGATTGTGGCGCGGCTGGAGTCCGGCCAGGCTCCGCTGGAGGATTCCATCCGGCTTTACGAGCGCGGCGCGGCGCTCAAGGCGCATTGCGAGACGCGGCTGGAGGCGGCGCGCCTGCGCGTCGAGAAGATCGTGATGGGCGCCGGCGGCGGGGCGCCCGGCGTCGAGGCCGCCGAGTTCAACTGATGAATGTCTTCATTCAGCGTCTGACCGAGGCGGCCGACCTGGTGACCGTGGCGCTGGACGAGCTCCTGCCGCGGGCTGACGGTCCCGAATCGCGACTCACCGAGGCGATGCGCTACGCCGCCCTCGGGCCGGGGCGGCGGCTTCGGCCGTTCTTCGCGCTGGAGACCGGGCGGATGTTCGACGTCGACGACCGGCCGGTGCTGCGCGCCGCCTGCGCGCTGGAGTGCATCCATGCCTACAGCCTGATCCACGACGACCTGCCCTGCCTGGACGACGACGACGTGCGTCGCGGCCGTCCGACCGTGCACCGGGCCTATGACGAAGCCACCGCCGTGCTCGCCGGCGACGCCCTGCAGGCGGCGGCCTTCGAGATCCTGGCGCACCCCGACACCCACCCGGACGGCGGCGTCCGCGCCGAGATGATCATGACGCTCGCCCAGGCCAGCGGCGCGCGCGGCATGTGCGGTGGCCAGATGATCGACCTGATGGGCGTGCGCGGCGACCTGGGCGGGGTGGCGCGGATGCAGCGGCTGAAGACCGGCGCCCTGATCGCCGCCTCCTTCGAGCTGCCGCTGCTGGTCGCGCGGCCGAGCGAAGCCCAGCGCCACGGCCTGCTGGCGTTCGCCCAGGACCTCGGCCTCGCCTATCAGATCGTCGATGACCTGATCGACGCCGAGGACGACGCGGCCAAGGGCGGGCGCAAGGACCGGGCAGGCGAGCTCGGCAAGACCAACTATGTCACCTTGCTCGGCGCCGAAGGGGCGCGCGAGCGCCTGGAACTGCTCACTCAGCAGACCAAGGCGCACCTGGAGCCCCTTGGCGCTGCAGCGGAATTCCTGCGGGACAGCGTCGATTTCGTGCTAGACCGCCAAAGATAATCTCTCGTGTCAGAACAGCCGGCGACAAGGTTCATGGCCCCTATCACTCCCCTGCTCGACAAGGTCGATTCGCCTGCGGACATGCGGGGATTCAGCGTAGCCGAGCTGCGGCAGCTGGCCGACGAGTTGCGCCTGGAGACCATCGACGCGGTCTCCCAGACGGGCGGCCACCTGGGCGCGGGCCTGGGCGTGGTCGAGCTGACCGTCGCCCTGCACCACGTCTAAGACACCCCCCGCGACATCCTGATCTGGGACGTCGGCCACCAGGCCTATCCGCACAAGATCCTCACCG
>CBJNAS010000465.1:0-2798 GCA_966434565.1 uncultured Phenylobacterium sp. | reverse complement strand
TCGAGCCGGGCCTCGGCCAGGGCAACGCCCGCGAATGGCTCGAGACGCGCGGGGAAGGAATTTTCCACCTCGGCTACGCCACCGACAACCTTGACCAGCGGCCCGATGGTGTCGAGGTCTGCTTCGAATCCCTGGGGGCGCGCACCGCCTCGGGCGCCCCGGCGGTTATCCACCTCGATACGGTCGAGCAGCTCGGCTATTTCGTCGAGCTCTCCGACCGCGGCCTGGTGCGCCGCCTGAACCAGCAGATCGACGACTTCATCGCCGCGGAGCGAAGCCGCGGCGCCTGATCGGATCGTGCTCGCCGCCGAAGTGGGCGTCAAAGACTCATGCGCTAGGCGGCGGGCGAGACGAGGCGGATCCGCAGCGGCGGGTCGAAGGCCGGCATCGCCTCCTCCAGCATGGCCGCAAGGTCGTCCTCGGCGAGCACGCAGGCGTTCTCGCCCTCGCGGATTGCGCAGCAAGGCCGTCCGCGGCAGTTCGCCGTCGCCGGGCAGGGTCAGCCTTCCGCCGCCTTGCGCAGCATCACGGCCCGCTCGCCCTCGGCGACGAGCACCAGCCGCATGCCCGGCCGGGTCACCTCCGCGAATCGCGCGAACGGCTCGCGCACGCCCGGATCGAGCACTCGCACGAAGGTGTCGGGGTCGACCGCATAGGTGCGCTCGCCGAAAGCGCCCGCGTCGACGGTCACCGAGCGCGGCGTCGCCGACTTGACGGTCACGGCAATGGCGCTCGGGCGCTTCGCCGATTGCACGCGGGTGTCGAAGGAGATCCGCAGCCGATTGGAGGTGTTCGGCCGGCTGGCGTGCGGGGTGTAGGGGTGAACGATCAGCACGTCCCCGGGCATGTAATCCGTGGTCGCCCAGGACTCCGGCGGGATCACCCCGACCGGGACGGGGAAGGGCGACGGCTTGGCCAGGTTGTGAAAATAGCCGCGCCGGTTCTGGCCGACCGCCAGCATGAGGCCGCCCAGGGCGCGCTGGCACGGCGTGAGCGTGATCCAGACCGGTTTGTAGTCCTTGATCCCCGGGCTGTAGAAGCCGTCCTGGTGGATCCGCGTCACCGGTCCGTTCGGCGGATAGAGCCGGTACTGCACGATCGGCACGGCGCAGGCGGGCTCGCCCAGCACCTTCTCCATGACCGCCAGGTTCGCCGGATGCTCGAGCAACCGCTTGGAGATGCCGGCGAACTCGCCGCTCTCCTCGTGGATGTCGGCGCGCGCGCCGGTCCAGACGCCGGTCTCGTCGCCCAGGGCGACCAGGCCATGGCGGGCGGCGACCGCCAGCATCTCGTCACGCGCGCGGGCGACCGAGTCGGCGTCCAGCACCTGGCGGAGCAGCAAATAGCCCTGCTCCTCGTAGAAGCGCGTCAGAGCCGGGTGATCGTCCAGCAGGTGGTTGCAGGACTGCAGTTCGGCCCGCGGATCGACGTCCGCGACGTCCAGGTCACGGGCCTCCGGGATAAGCAAAGCTTCTGACATCACCCTGTCCGATCTTGCCATGCGTCGCGATCGCGCCTGCGACTTTCGCCATCATTTAGGGCTTGCGCGCTGCCGGGGAAGGGCGCGGCCGCATCCAGCGGCGTTCGGCGCGTCCTTTCCTCACTGTCCGGCCCTCACATATCCGGTATGTGAACTCTTGCAGCCCGCCCCGCTTGCGCGCCGGCCGGCGCCGCGCCCGCTCCGGCCCGGGGCCTTGCTGGTTCGGCCGCGACGGGCCAAGGACCGGGCAAAGTCCTTGCGCGACGAAGAATTCATGACCATCAGCGAAGCCCTGTCCGCCCAGGCGCCGCCGGCCGAGCTGACCGTGATCGAGCGCCGCGCCGACCGGCACGAGACGCCCTGCGGCGAGGGTGCGCTCGTCTGGCGCCGCTGGGGCTCGGGGCCGCCCTTGGTTCTGCTGCACGGCGCCCACGGGGCCTGGTCGCACTGGATCCGCAACATCGACGCGCTGGCGGCCGAGCGGACGGTCTGGGTCCCCGACCTGCCGGGCTGCGGCGACTCCGCCGCGCCGCCGGGGGGCGACGCCGCTGACCTCGTCGACGCCCTCGCAGCCGGGCTGGCCGAACTCGTCGCCGCCGACCTGCCGGTGGATCTCGTCGGCTTCTCGCTCGGCGGCGTGCTGGGCGGCGTGCTGGCCGCGCGCCATCCGGACAAGGTTCGCCGGCTGGTCCTGGTGGACGCCGGCGGCCTGGACACGCCGCTCGGCCCTGTCGAGACGCAGTCCGTGCGCACCCTGGACGGCGCCGCGCGCCTGGCGGCGGTGCGGGCCAACCTGCTGACAATCATGCTCCGCCACCCCGAGAGCGTGGACGCGCTCGCCATCTACCTGCAGGAAACCAACACGTCTCGCGGTCGGCTGAAGCCGCGACCTTTCATCATGCCGGACAAGCTTCTGAGGACGCTGCCGCAGGTCTCGGCCCAGGTCGACGCGATCTGGGGCGAGCTGGACGGCCCGCACCCGGATCCCGAGCTCCAGGCCGCGGCGATGCGCGCGTCCCACCCCGACCTGGAGCTGCGCGTCGTCCCCGGCGCGGGGCATTGGGTGATGTACGAGCGCGCGGCGGCCTTCAACCGCACCCTGCTCGACCTCCTGCGCCAGCCCTTGCGGGGCCGCGCCGCAGCCCGCGACGGGGCCGCGGCCGGTTCGCCTGCGCCGGTCAGGCCTTGAGGTAGGTGTCGAAGAAGGCGATCGCCGCGCCGATCGTCTGCGCGCGCCCGTCTGGCTTGTAGCAGTCTAGCTGGGCGATCGGGATCGAGGCCATGCGTTTCGGCTCGCCCGCCCCGGCATAGGCCCGCT
>CBJNAS010000464.1:0-2798 GCA_966434565.1 uncultured Phenylobacterium sp. | reverse complement strand
CCCAGGGCCTCGCCCAGGCGGCGGTGCTGAAGCCGGTGTGGGGGTAGGGCGAAGGATCTCCCGGCGCGGAGCACGGGCCGTTATCCCGAGCCTTCCCAAGGCGGATCGTAGTCTTCCGCCCGCTCGAAGGGGCTGAGCCTGTCCCTGGGCTCGTCCGGCGGGCAGGGGCTCGCGGCCAGGCGGGCGCGCTCGCCGCGCTGGGCGTAGATCGCCCGCCGCTCGGCGCGGGAGAGAAAGGCTTGGGGCTCGCAAGCCCCGGTCCCCGCGATGATCGCCTTCAGGCGGCCGATGCGTTCGCCGAGCGGCGCGTCGTCCGGCAGGCCGTCGTCGTCGGCTTCGCAGTCGGACTCACGCGGCTCGGCCTCTGCGGCCTGCGCCCCGCCGCTGCGGCCGCGTGGCTCGCGCCGTTCGCCCGAGGCCTCCTGTTCGATCTCGCAGGCGTCGCGCCGCCGCTCCCGCGACAGCTTGGCCTCCAGCGCGATCGACAGCCGCAATCCCCGCGCCATGCGGTCGAACACCAGCATCCAGCGGGCGTGGGCCTCGTCGTCCTGCTCGGTGGCGGCCTTGCTGGCGCGCAGATAGGCCTGCTCGGTCAGTCGCCCGGCCATCTCGCGCAGCCGCTGCAAGGTCCACGCGTGCGCCTCGGCCATGTCGGCGAAGTCCTGCATGGGCAAAGCAGAACATAACGAGAACATTTGGTCAGGGGAAAATGCGGGAAGCGCTTTTCAGAGGCGCGGCGCATTGTCGAGCGTGCTATCATGCGCTAGCATCGCCGCATGCCCCAGCTGCTGGTCAGAGACGTGCCGCGGGACGTCGTCGAGGCGCTGAAGCGCCAGGCCTCCAGGCACGGGAGGAGCGCGGAGGCGGAGCATCGCGCGATCCTCGAACAGGCGCTGAAGGCTGGGCGCGAGTCGTTCCGCGCCCGCGCCGGGCAGCTCAGGGAAGCTACGCGTGGCCGGATCGCCGGCCAGTCGGCCGATCTGATCCGAGAGGATCGCGACCGCCGGTGACCCTCGTCGTCGACGCCTCCGTCGCGCTGAAATGGGTGCTGGACGAGCCCGGCCAAGAGGCCGCCGACGCCCTGCTGCAGGAAGAGCTGATCGCTCCGGCGCTCTGGCTGGTGGAAGCCGCCAATGCCCTCTGGCGCCGCGTCCAGCGTCGCGAGATCAGCGGCGAGGAAGCGCAGGAGCGACTCGCCGAGCTGTTCAATGCGCCGGTGACCACGACAAGCATCGAGGATGACCTGCCGGCGGCCGCAGACCTCGCCAACAGGCTAGGCCATCCGGTCTACGACTGCCTCTACCTGGCGCTGGCCCTTCGCGAGAACACCCATGTGGTCACGGCGGACGCGCGATTCCACGCCGCCGTCGAGCAGTCGCCCACGCTCAGGGGCGGGGTGCGGCTGTTGGGGTGAACGTGGCGGGCGGGGAGCGATGAAGCCATCGGGGTCTCCGGGGGAGGATGCTTTTCCTCGACCTTGTATCGAGAGCCTCGCCAGAGGCTTCTAAGGCATTCATCTCATGGCGGCCATTCTGCCTGCCGCTCCCAGCTTCTCCAAGACAAGCCCGCAGGGCTCGCCGCGCCGCGGTCGCGCCGCAGGCGCGATCCTTGACAAGCCTGGAGCGGCAGGCTCGCATCTCGCCGTGAGATGAATGGCGGGCTCCGACCGGGGCGGTCGGAAGCGGAGGAGGGGCGTCCATCCCGAGACGAGGAAGACGCCGTGGCCCCGTCCCAGGATTGCGGGTCAGTGCAGGTTGCTGATGATGCGCCGGCCCCACCGACGGCTCGCGACCCGTTACAGACCTTAGAACATCAGCGCGAGCATCGCGCCGAAGGAGAGCGCGCCGGAGATCACGACCGCCGCCCAGAATCCGACCGGGTCCTCTGCTCGGGCGACCTCAGAGTAGAGCATGAGGGCTTTCCCGCGGCGCAGGCCTGCAATTGCGTTCCAGCCCAGCGCTACCGCCGCAAGGGCCACGACAGCATTCTTGGCGGTCAGTTGGGCCATGCGCCCATCGATTAGGGCGGCGGCAGGTTAGTCAAGGTCCTGGAACCACCCATCGCGCCCGCTCCGAAGGTCCGCTTCCGCGTGACCAGGGCGAAAAGGCCAATGCCTCAGGGCTCGAAGTCCTCCCGAAACCGCTCCGTCTGGTGCATGCGTTCGTGCAGGATGGTGACGACGCCGATGTCGCCGTTCGACAGGCGTCGCCAGTAGACAATGTGCCGTTCGTAGCGGAACCAGAAGCCCTTCACGCCGAACTCGGCCGGAACGGGCCTCGACCGCACGCCGCGGGTTTCGATTTTCTGGAAGGCGTCTAAAAGGCCGCGGATGTAGCGGTCCGCCTGATCGGGTCCCCAACGCTCGCGGGTGTAGCGATAGTCTCGTCCAGGCGGAGGGAGGCCGCCTCCTGTATGCGGATTGCGGGCATCCCCTCAGGCGCGGTTGCGCGCGATGACCTCGTCGGCGGTCAACGGCTTGTAGTGGGCTTCCGGTGCGGCGAAGGCGTGAGCCAGTTCGGCCTTCAGGCGGTCGAACGCCGCCTGCTCGACTCGCGCCTTGTCGCGGCGGATCAGGTCGCGGATGTACTCGCTGACATTCTCGTAGGCGCCGTCCTCGCCGACGTTCTCGGCGACGAAATCGCAGAGCGGGCCGCTGAGGCGGACGGTCAACGTCGTGGTGCGGGACATGGCGGCTCCCTCTGGCGTCTTCAATTTAATCAAGATCGAAGACGGCGAAAGCCTAAGCCGCGGTCTTCTTCGCGAACGCCCGGATCGCGCCCACGATCAGGTCCTGGTCG
>CBJNAS010000463.1:0-2798 GCA_966434565.1 uncultured Phenylobacterium sp. | reverse complement strand
GCAGGCAGGCGATCATCGAGGTGGTGGTGGTCTTGCCGTGCGTGCCGCCCACCGCGACGGAAAACTGTAATCTCATCAGCTCCGCCAGCATCTCGGCGCGGCGGACCAGCGGCACGCGCCGCTCGCGCGCGGCCGCCATCTCCGGATTGTCGGGCTTGACCGCGGTCGAATAGACGACCGCATAGACCCCCTCCAGGTGGCTCGGGTCGTGGCCGATGAAGACCTTGGCGCCGAGCTTTTCCAGCCGCTCGGTGTTGGCGCTCGCCTTCGCGTCCGAGCCCTGCACCTGGTAGCCGATGCGCAGCATGATCTCGGCGATACCGCTCATGCCGATGCCGCCGATGCCGATGAAGTGCACGGGGCCGATGTCGAAGGGCACGGGGCGTTGGTTCATGGGAGCGTCTTACCCCTGCTTCGCCGTCTGCTCCACCACGTCGGCCAGGCGCTCGGCGGCGTCCGGGATCGCCACCGAGCGGGCGGCGGCGGCCATGCGGGCCAGCCGCGCCGGGTTGCCGAGCAGCTTTTCCAGCGCGTTCGCCAGGCTTTCCACCGTGAGCTGGTGCTCGCGGGCGATCTCGGCGCCGCCGGCGTCGGCCAGCAGCCGGGCGTTCTGGCCCTGGTCGTCGTCGAGGGCGATGGCGAGCGGCACCAGGATGGCGGGGCGGCCGGCGATGGCGAACTCGCAGACCGTGCCCGCGCCGGAGCGGCCGACCACCAGGTGGGCGGCGGAGAGGCGGCTGGCGATATCGCGGAAAAACGGCGCGATCTCGGCCTCGACATTGGCGTCGCGATAGGCGCGCCGGGCGAAGTTCATCGACTCCGGCCGGGTCTGCTGGGAGATCGACAGGCGCTGGCGAAGCTCGTCCGGCAGCAGCTTCACCGCCTCCGGCACCAGTTCCGAGAGCAGGCGCGCGCCCTGGCTGCCGCCGGTCACGAGCAGCCGCACCGCGCCGCCCGGCTCGGGCGGGACATAGGGCGCCTCGGCCAGGGCGCGGATCGGCGGGCGCACCGGGTTGCCGACGACGATGGCGCGCTCGGCCACCTTGGGCGGCGCTTTCTGCAGCGTCGGAAAAGCGCAGGCGACTGTGCGCACGTGCGGCGCGAGCAGGCGGTTGGCCCGGCCCATCACCGCGTTCTGCTCATGGATGACGGTGGGCCGGCGGTCGAGGATCGCCCCGACCAGCGCCGGCGCGGATGGGTAGCCGCCGAATCCCACCACCACGTGCGGGCCGAACTGGCGGTAGGCGCGCCTCGCCTGGGCCGCGCCGCGCACGACGGCCAGGCCGGCGCGGGCCATGCCGATCGGATCGCCCGGCTTGTAGGTGGCGGCGGACAGGCCGATGCGGCGCTCCGCGGGGAAATCCTGGGCGAGGCCCTCCACCCGCTGGTCGGAGGCCAGCACGATGGTCCAGCCGCGCGCGATCAGCGCCTCGGCCAGGGCTTGCGCGGGAAAGAGGTGTCCACCGGTCCCCCCGGCGGCGACGACGGCGACTTTACGCATGCCGCGCGCTTTAGGCGAACGCGCCGGCCTTGGCGAGGCCCTCGCCGGGATTGTAGGCGCCGGGCCTTCGGCGGGTCAGCGCCAGCGCCATGCCGAGCGTCAGGCCCATGGCCAGCATCGAGGAGCCGCCATAGGAGATGAACGGCAGGGTCATGCCCTTGGTGGGGATCATGTTGAGGTTCACCGCCACATTGATGATGGCCTGCTGGCCTACGAGGACGAACAGCCCCGCCGCCGCGACCTGTTCGAACGGATCGTTCAGCTTCATGGCGCGATAGAGACCGCGGGTCACCAGCAGGGCGAACAGCGAGATCAGCAGCAGGGAGAAGACCAGGCCGTACTCCTCCGCCCCGACCGAATAGATGAAGTCGGTGTGCAGGTCGGGGACGTGGCGTTTCATCACCCCCTCGCCCGGGCCGCGGCCGAGCAGGCCGCCGGCGCGGATCGCCTCGGCGGCGCGGTCGACCTGGTGGGTGTCGGCGCTGTCCGGCGAGACGAACTTGTGCACGCGGGCCGCCACGTGCGGGAACAGGAAATAGGTGGACGACAGCCCCGCAATCGCCGCCCCGCCCAGCAGCATCACCCAGGAGATCGGCACGCCCGCCATCCAGAAGGCGGCGCCAAAGGCCACGGTGATCAGCACCGACTGGCCGACGTCCGGCTGGATCAGCAAGAGCCCGATCGAGAGGAAGTAGAGGCCGAAGGCGATCGAGACGCCCGGCACGCCCTGCCCCTTCTGCCCCTCCGCGAACATCCACGCGACCAGGATCACCAGGGCAGGCTTCATGAATTCCGACGGCTGCAGGGTGAAGCCGCCCACCTCCAGCCAGCGCGTCGCCCCCTTGGCGTTGTGCCCGAACAGGGGCAGCGCGATCATCACGGCGATCGCGGCCAGCCAGATGAAGAAGGCCGCACGGCGCACGGCCCTCACCTCCAGCATGGAGACGCTCAGCAGGATCACCGCGGCGCCGACGCCGAACACGCACTGGCGTACGGCGAAATGGAACGGGTCGCCGATGTTCATCCGCATGGCGGCGGCCGGGCTGGAGGCGAAGGACAGCGCCACGCCGATGGCGATCAGCAGCGCCGCCACCCCCAGCATCCAGCGGTCCACCGTCCACCACCACACGCCGAGCGGCGAGCGGTCGGATCGGGCGAAGGCGTGGGCGGAGGAGGTCATGGACCTTCCCTCCTGTTCCTGGGAGGGACAGCGCGTCGAAGGCGCGCAGGGTGGGGAAGTGGGGATCAAGCTGGGACCGAACGCCCCCTCCGTCTCCCGCCTTGCGGCGGGAGCCCC
>CBJNAS010000462.1:0-2802 GCA_966434565.1 uncultured Phenylobacterium sp. | reverse complement strand
CGCCGACCTCGCGGCCGCCATAACCGCGGCCGGGGCGAACGTGGTGGGCGCGCGCGTCTTCACCTCCCGCGCCGGCCAGGCGTTGGACGTCTTCTACGTGCAGGACGTGACCGGCCAGCCCTACGGCGGCGACGCGGCGGCCGCGCTGGAGCGCCTGGCCGGGGCGCTGGAGGCCGCCGCGCGCGGCGAGCCCGTCCCGCGTGAGGCGCGGCGCACGCCCGACCTCGGCCGCGCCGCGGCCTTCGCGCTCACGCCGACGGTGATGCTCGACAACGACGCCTCGGAGAGCTCCACCGTGGTCGAGGCTTCGGGCCGCGACCGGCCTGGGCTGCTCGCCGACCTCGCCCGCACCATCTCGGACGCCGGGCTCTCGATCCTGTCGGCGCATATCGACAGTTACGGCGAACGCGCGGTCGACGCCTTCTATGTCGTCGATCCGGCGGCGCGCAAGCTCACCGACGGGCGCAAGAAGAACAGCCTGAAGTCGGCGCTGGAGGCCGCGCTCGCCGAAGAGAGCGAGCTCTCGGGACGCCGCGCCAATTTGCAGCGGGCGCGCGCCAGCATCGCGCGCTAACTTGCCGCTTCGCCCCGACAGCCAGGATCCGCTCGTGACCGAGACGCCGCTGACCGTGACCCCGCGCGCCGACGCCGCCAAGCCGGCGCCCAAGGCCGGCGGCCTGATCCGCTCGTCGATGGTCTATTCGGCCTTCACCCTGGTCAGCCGGGTGATGGGCTTCCTGCGCGACCTGGCGATCAGCTACAGCATGGGCGCCTCGTCGACCTTCGTCGCCGACGCCTACAACACCGCCTGGTCATTCCCGAACCTGTTCCGCCGGATCTTCGCCGAGGGCGCTTTCGCCGCGGCCTTCGTCCCGGCCTATTCGCGCGCTCTGGAAAAGGACGGCGAGCATTTCGCCGACGAGCTGGCGGCGGACGCCATGGCCACGCTGGCCGCCGCGACCCTGGTCGTGACCGTCGTCGCCGAGCTGGCCATGCCCTGGCTGATGTACGCCATCGCGCCCGGGTTTGCGCACACGCCGGCGAAGTTCAAGCTGGCGGTCATCCTGACCCAGATCACCATGCCCTATCTGCCGTGCATGGCGATCTACGCCCACCTCTCGGGCGTGCTGAACGCGCGCAACCGCTTCATCCTCTCCGGCGCGGCGCCGATCCTGTTGAACCTCTGGACCCTGGTCACCGTCCTGCCCGCGCACACTGCGCGCCAGGCTGCCGTCTGGGGCGCCTGGGGCATCGTCATCGCCGGGATCTCCCAGGCGGCGCTGCTGATGTGGGGCTGCAAGCGCTCGGGCGCACACGTGGGCTTCCGGTGGCCCAGGATGACGCCCGACATCAAGCAGCTGATCATGCTGGCCATCCCAGGCGCCGTGGCGGCCAGTGCGACCCAGATCAGCGTCTTCGTCTCCGGCATCCTGGTCTCCCAGGTGAACGGCGCCCGCTCCTGGCTGTTCTACTGCGACCGCCTGTACCAGCTGCCCCAGGGGCTGATCGGGGTGGCGGTGGGGGTGGCCCTGCTTCCCAAGCTCTCGCGCTCCATCCACGCCGGCGATGAGACCGGCGCCCGCGGCGCGATGGACGAGGCGCTGCTGTTCTCCATGGCTCTGGCGCTGCCGTGCGCCGTGGCGCTCGTGACCATCCCCTTCTTCATCATCGACGGCCTCTACACCCGCGGCGCCTTCCACGCCTACGACGCCCACCAGACCGCCAACGCCCTCTTCTGCTACGGCTGGGGCGTGCCGGCCTTCGTCGCCGCCCAGCTGTTCAACCGGGCTTTCTTCGCGCGCCAGGACACGAAGACGCCGATGCGGCTCGGCCTGGTCTCCGTGGCGGTCAACGTGGCCGTCGGCGTGAGCCTCTTCTTCCTGATCGGCGTGCCGGGGGTGGCGGCTGCGACCACCATCGCCTGGTGGACCAATGTGCTGATGATGGCGGTCACGCTCGCGCGCCGCTCCTATTACCGGCCCGACCCCAAGTCGGTGTCGCGGCTTCTGCGCATCCTCGCCGCCAACCTGGCGCTCGGCGTCGTGCTTTTGGCGGCCGGCCATTGGCGCTACCAGATCCAGGGCGTGTTCGCCGGCTTCCATCTGACCAGGTTCGGTCCCAAGGAGATCGCCGTCGCGCTTACGGTTCTCGCCGCCGCGGCCCTCTATCCGCCGCTGCTGTTCGCCTCGGGCGGGTTGACGCTGGCCGAGGCCAAGTCGGCGCTGCGGCGGCGCAAGGCCCGCTGAGCCGGCGAAGGCGTCGGCGCGGCCTCGCCTTCCGGCCTGGTCTCGCTTAAAAAGCCCGACCCATGACCGACGAGACCCCAGCCCTCTATGCGGGCCCCCAGCGCGTGCTTTCCGGCGTGCAGCCCACCGGCGACCTGCACCTCGGCAACTATCTGGGCGCCCTGGTGAAGTTCGTGCGCCTGCAGCACGAGATCCCGACCTTCATCTTCGTCGCCGACCTGCACGCCATCACCGAGTGGCAGGACCCGGGCAAGCTGAAGCGCCAGGTGCGCGAGATCGCCGCCGCCTATCTGGCGACCGGCCTGGATCCCAAGGTCGCCACCATCTTCGCCCAGTCGGCGGTCAGGGAGCACGCTGAGCTCGCCTGGGTGTTCAACTGCGTAGCCCGCCTCGGCTGGCTCGATCGCATGACCCAGTTCAAGGACAAGGCGGGCAAGCACAAGGAGCGCGCCAGCGTCGGCCTCTACACCTATCCGGTGCTGCAGGCCGCCGACATCCTGGTCTACAAGGCCACCCACGTGCCGGTGGGCGAGGACCAGAAGCAGCACCTGGAGCT
>CBJNAS010000461.1:0-2804 GCA_966434565.1 uncultured Phenylobacterium sp. | reverse complement strand
CGAGCCGGCCGAGCCGGCCGAGCCGGCAAGGCCGAAAGCCAAGGCCCTTTTCACGTCAAGCCCCTGCCCGCAACTTTCCTGCCCAATACCTTCAATGTCACGCGAGCCCCCTCGCCATGAGTTTGTCGCGCCGAGATGTTCCCGGCGGCGCTCGGTACCCGCGTCCCTGACGCGGGAGCTGAGGCCAAGCTTGCTCGACGCGCCTTATCCGGCAAACTTATGACAGGATTGGCACAACCTAGAATCATTCTCTGCTCATTTTTTCAACCGTCATGCTTCGCGGTTACGCAGAACTCGACTAAGGCATCGCGACGGTGCTCGAGCGCGGCCCCAGTTCGATTGCGCCGCGGAACACTTGCATCCGTGCCGACATGCGCGTCAGGCACGGGTGTGGTCGCGCGCCCGCCGAGTCATCTATCATCGTCGGGCTGGCGGTGGGTTCGCGGGGTGGGGAACGGCGGCGTGTCGGATCTGAATCCGGAATTGAGGCTGGCCGCCCTGGTTGGCGTGGCGCCCGTCCCCGATGCCGCCGCTGCAGATGCCGGCGAGGTGTCGCTGACCGCCGCCACCGCTCTCGCCGAACGCGTTCGCGTCGCGTTGGAGAAGCATGGTGGTGAGTTGCTCCAGAGAAACGAGGTCGCCTACGTTCTGGAATTTCCCGATGCGGAATCGGCCCTCGCGGCAGGCGAGGAGCTCGCCGCCGGCCATTGGCCACGAGCCAGCGTAGGCGTGCACCTTGGCGGGGTCATGCGAAAGCGCGGGGGCCAATTGTATGGGCAAGGCCTGCATGTCGCCGAACGGGTGCGCCAGACCGCCACGCCTGGCGCGTTGTTAGCGACAGATGTCATCAAGGCGGCGCTGAAAGGCGGCCCGCTGGCAAATCGTCTGACGCCGGAAGCCGAGCTCGTCATCGACGAAACGAACCGCAAGTTCCAGCTTTACCGCCTGCAGCCGCCCACGCCGCAGCGGTTGTTGAAGCAGAGGCGCGCCCGGCGCCTGTGGATAGCCGTGTCCGCTGGAATCGTCCTGACGCTCGCCGCCGCGAGCGTATGGCTCGAGCGGGAGCCGCTGGGCCTGGCGCCTCCACGGCGTGAAAAGGTCGCCGTCCTGCCGCTCCAGGCTTTAGGCCGCGCCGCGGCCTCGGCGCAGTTCGCCGCCGACCTGACGCAGGAAGTGCGCCAGGTGCTGAACCGGGGCGGAGCGGCCGCCTTTGTCGGCGAGGACGCCGAACTCCGGGGGCCCGCTCGGGCGCGCGCAGCGCAACGTCTTGGCGTCGCCGTCATGCTGGACGGTCGGGTGCTGGGCGCTGACCCATCGGTGACCGTCGATATGTCGCTCGCGGATCCGATCGCAGGCCGAGCCCTATGGTCGCATGAGTTCCGTGGATCCATCGAAGACCTGGAAGCCCAGGCGCCGGCCAGGGTGATCAACGTGCTCAATTGCGCGGCGAAGGCGCTCCGCCGACGCGCTGGCCTGTCCAGCGATGACGCCCTGAGCCTGTTCCTGCTGTATTGCGACCTCGACGAGGATGTCGCTAGCGACCCAACTCAAATGTCCCGCCAGGAAGCGGTGCTGAATAAGCTCCAGCAGATGGCGCCGACTTTCTCCTACACCTACTCGGCGCTCGCAGCCTTCCATCGCGGCAAGCTGGCGCTCGGCGGTCTGTCACCCGACGGGGCCGCCCGGCTGCGCGACCAGGCTGAAGCCGAAGCCAATCGCGCGCTCGACCTCGATCGCGACAACGCCGACGGCTACACCGTACAGGCGCTGCTCATCCCCACGCAGGACTGGCTCCAGCGCGACAAGCTGCTGAGCGCGGCCGCGGCGCTGCCGAGCGCTGGGGTCGATCCACCGGGGCAATACGCCTTGCTTCTGGGCGAAGTCGGCCGGCTCCAGGAAGCGGTGGCGAACTGGAGCAAGTCCGTTGCGGCCAATCCGTTCGAGCCCGACTACACCGCGCTCGGCGCGCGCGCCTTGGGCGCGACAGGCCGGCTGGATGCAGCGTTGGACGCCCTCGACAAGAGCCGCCGCATAGCCCCCGACAACGCCACCGTACTGCACACGCTGTTCGAGATTGACCAGTGGGCGGGCCGGTGGGACGACGCCGCGCGCATTCTCGACGAGGAAGCGTTCCGCATTCCGGCGCTCGGGCGGCAACTGGACATTGAGGATGACCGCACCGCCTTCAAAGCCTTCCTCGCGGCCGCAAGATCGCGAGATCCGATTCAGATCGCCTCGGCCCGCGAGGCGGAGTTCGACGCGGTCAAGAGCGACCCGGCGCACCTCATCACGGCGATGAGCCACCTCGCCGCCCTTGGCCTCGTCGACGACGCCTACGCGCTGGCGCAATCGCACATGACCCCTTTGATGGGATTGACGACCCTGTTCGCACCACCGGCGGCGGCGCTGCGGCAAGACCCCAGATTCATCGCCTTCACGGCCCGATTGGGCCTCCTCGACTATTGGCGCCAGTCGGGAAGGTGGCCGGAGTTCTGTCGCCAGCCGGGCCTGCCCTACAGTTGCGAGTCCGAAGGGGCGAAATTTCCGGCGAAATAAGGAGCCGCGCCGTTCAGAGCTTGACCGGCTCCGGCCATGCCGTCTGAATAACCGGGGGGTGTAGGATGACGAGCGCCAATGCGGTCCCGGGTCGGAGTGTGTCCGCAGTATTCGGCGCGCTGTCGTTGCTAGCCGCCGCGCCGGACGGCGACCAAGTTCTGGCGATCGCAGTCTCCGGCTCGATCGTGACCCATGCAGGACCGTCGCAGGCTTTCCGGCATCGCGGAACTCTGCGACCTCCATATCGG
>CBJNAS010000460.1:0-2809 GCA_966434565.1 uncultured Phenylobacterium sp. | reverse complement strand
AGATCAAGGCCGCCTCGTCCGAGGGCCGCGCCTCGGCGATGATCCTGACCGCCGCGCCGATCGTCACCATGGCCTTCATCTCGATGACCTCGCCGCACTTCTACGGCGACGTGATCGGCGAGCCCTTCGTGAAGTTCGGCCTGACCGGCATCGGCGCCTGGCTCTTCATCGGCAACCTGGTCATGCGGCGCATGATCGACATGCGGATCTGACGCCATGGACGCGGTCCAGCTGCAGAGCCTGACCACCTGGGCCGGCGGCGGCCTGCTGCTGGCCGGGCTGGGCGGCGCGGGCTGGCTGGCGGCGGGGGAGCTTCGCCTGCGCGCCCTGCGCCGCTCGCGCCTGGCGCCAGCGGGAGGGCCCGCGCCCGCGGCCGGCGCCAAGCCCGCCGCCGGCGTCCTCGGCGACCAGCTGATGGGGACCATCCGCACGCTCGGCCAGCAGAGCGCCGTGCGCGACCCGGCCAAGCTCACCGTACTGCGCACGCGGCTGATGCAGGCCGGCTACTTCAACCGCGAGGCCCCGGTCATCTATCTTGGCGTCAAGGCCGCGGCCATGGCGCTGGCCACGGCGGGCGTGCTGATGCTCCTGCCGATGCTGGTCCAGGGCCGGGGCGGGATGCTGGGCGTGCTGGCGGCGGGCGGCCTTTCGGGGCTCGCCATGCTGGGCCCCGAGCAGGTGCTGAAGATGCGCCGCCAGAAGCGCGAGCGGGAATACGCCGACGGCTTCCCCGACCTGCTCGATCTGCTGGTGGCCTCGGTCGAGGCCGGCCTCAGCCTCGACGCCGCCGTGACCCGCGTGACCGAGGAGCTCGACCGGCGCTATCCGAACCTCACCATCCACCTGCGCATGCTGGTGCTGGAGCTGCGCGCCGGCCGCGCCCGCAAGGACTCCTGGACCGCCTTCGCCGACCGCCTCGGCATCGAGGACGCCCGCGCGCTCGCCACCATGCTGCGCCAGGCCGAGGAGATGGGCACCAGCCTCGGCGAGACCCTCTCGGTCTTCTCCCAGGACATGCGCGCCAAGCGCATGCTGCGGGCCGAGGAAAAGGCGCTCGCGCTCTCGGCCAAGCTGACCGTGCCGCTGATCCTGTTCATCTTCCCCTGCCTGCTCGGCTCGCTGATGCTGCCGGCGGCGGCCAGGCTGATGCACGTCTTCGGCAAGCATTGAGTCGTCTTCCTCCCCTTCCTGGGGCCACCGGATTCCCACGTCTGCGCCGAACGCCCCCTCCGTCTCCCGCCTTGCGGCGGGAGCCACCTCCCCCGCTGCGCGGTGGAGCTGTCGCCGAAGGCGACTGAGGGGGCGTTCAGGCCCTCGAGCCGAGTTGTGTGAATGCCGTAGCCTTCGTGGGGTGGGAAAACGCTTCACTTCCTCCCCAGCTTCTCCAACGTCCGCGGGTCGGGCTCGCCGGCGAAGTAGCGGTCCAGCGCCTGGCGGAACAACGGCTCCTCCGGCGCGGCCTCGGCGAAGAGCGTGAGGCTGGAGCGGAACTTCAGGTCGTCGGGACCGCCGAAGACCTGGTGGGCCGTGCGGCCCCCCACCTGAAGCGTCGCGGCCACGCAGTCGCGCAGCCTGCGCCCCAGCAGCGGATCGGCGAGGTAGGCGCGCGCCTCCTCGATCGAGCCGATCGCGTAGCGCTGAGCCATGGCGCTGGCGCCCAGGCCCTGGACCTGCGGGAAGACGTACCACATCCAGTGGCTTTCCTTGCGTCCGCCGCGCAGCTCGGCGATCGCGTCCGCATAGTTGCGCGCCTGCGCCTCGACGAACCGCTGCAGGCCGAAATCGTCCGCCATCGTCTCGCCCTCCGATGCAAAGGCATGCGCCTTTCGGAACGTGGCGCAGCATTGCGAGTTGCTGATGCCGGAGGATGCGGATGGGCGAGGCGCAGGTGAACCCGCTCTTGCGCGCGGTCGGCGCAGGTCTCGCCGTGAGCCTGCTGCTCGGCGCCTGCAACCGCGAGAACCGCAACCTCGACGCCGGCGCCGGCGAGAGCGGGCCGCACGCCGTCGCGGTCAGCCGGCTGTTCCCAGGCCCGGCGCCCTCGCCCACCCCCACCGACCCGCGCGGCCTGGAGTACGAGGGCAACGCGACGCACATCTCCAACGGCGGCCGCTATTACCGCTGGTTCAACTGCTCCGGCTGCCACTTCAACGGCGGGGGCGGGATCGGGCCCGCCCTGATGGACGACAAGTGGCGCTATGGCGGGCGCATCGAGGAGATCTACGCCACCATCGCCCAGGGCCGGCCGAACGGCATGCCCTCCTTCCGCGAGCGCATTCCGCCCGAACAGATCTGGGAGCTGGCGGCCTATGTGCGCAGCCTGTCGGGCAACGTCGACAAGCTGGCCGCGCCCAGCCGGCCGGACGAGATGCGCTCGATCCCGCCGATCAACAATATCGACCGGCAGCCCCCCGCGGGTGACGCCAGCGCCGCCAAGGTCGGCGCCGGATGAGCGCGGGGCGCCTCGTCCAGTCCATGCTCGCCCCGATCGGCGAGCAGGCGCGCGACATCGACCTGATCTGGCGCGTGATGCTGGGTGTCTGCGGGCTGATGTACCTGCTGGTGCTGGGCTTCCTGGCCTGGGCGCTGTGGCGCGCCCGCGCCCGGCGGCCTGACCCGGCGGCCCCGCCCCTCCCGCCTGCGCCCGGCGCCACCACCGCCGAGCCCCTGCTGGAGCGCAGCCTGGCCGGCTGGGCGGCGCTGGTCACCGCGGGGCTGGTGCTGCTGACCACCGTGAGCTTCCTGGTCGACCGCAGCCTGGCTCAGGTGGGCGCCGATCCGCTGCGGATCACGGTGACCGCAAACCAGT
>CBJNAS010000459.1:0-2815 GCA_966434565.1 uncultured Phenylobacterium sp. | reverse complement strand
CCCGAGGAGCGCGATCGCCTCATCGCGCTCGCGCAGAACTACGCTGAAGCGGCCGTCGATCAGATTCGGCTCACGATCGAAGACACCGGCTCCAGCGTGCTGGTGCGCGGCCTCTGTCTAGACGCAAACGGCCGCGAGCAGGTCGAGACGCTCAGCCTCTCCTGGGAGCTCGTCGAGCGATCCGGGACGCCGGAACACTTCCTGAAGACCCAGATCTGGGCTGTGGAGCGCGGAGTGACACCGGCTGGGAGCGTCGCTCGAGACCGCCCCTGAGAAGCATCCAACGGAGCCTGGGCGGCTACAATCCCCGCTCGGCGCCGCGCCCGGCCTCGCGCACCTGTGCTCCGCGCGCGCCGGGGATCAGATCCACGCTCCGACCGAGCTGAGGGGACGTCTGGCCGAAGCCAAGCCTAGCGTAGTGCTCCGCGCCCTCGCGGTCTCGCACGATCACCCAGGCCACCGCTCCGAGCTCGTCATGGGCGCCGCGCCTCACGACCTTGCCGCGCACGCGCTCGGCCCCGAGCTCGTGGACCTCGCTGCCGACCTCGAGGCGCCGCTGGTGAAGCGTGCGCATGATGATGTCCTGGCGCAACTGCAGCGCCCGGAGGCGCGTCTCCAAATCGGCGTCCAGCCGGTATCGACGGCCTTCTCGCGTGGCCAATCCCAGCGCCTCCAGACGCCGAAGGCGTCCGCGCGTCAGCGCCGCCCAGGCGTCGCTGCCGCCCATGCCGTCCTCCACCAGGCGGTCCGCGTCGGCCGCCGCGAGCAGTCGGCGGTCGAAACTGGTGAACCGGTCGGCCTGGGTCTCGCGCCAGATTCGACGCTCGGCCTCCGCCCGGGAGAGATCGCCGAGCAGCTCATGCGCCACCTCCTGCGCCCGCGCCCGGAAGCCGTAGGCGATGTAGTCGCGCGGGATCACCAGGTCCTTGCCGCTCGCGCGCTTGCCGCGGACCAGAACGTGCGCATGCGGCTGGTCGGTGTCGAAGTGGCAGGATTATTATCAATGCTTGCCCGAAAGGGCTTATACTAACCGGTGCCATGTGTGACTCGGCGGGGGATTCCCTTGAGGGCCTAAGCAGGATTCGCTGATCGGACCGGAGGGGTTCGATATGGCAGCGATTGCGCTTTGTGAGGATTTTGACGCCGCCGAGCTTCGCGCGTTGGCGCGTCGCAGCAAGGACGCGGGCCAAGTTCGACGGCTGTTGGCGTTGGCCGCGGCTTATGACGGCGCTCCTCGCGGCGAGGCCACGGCGGTGGGCGGCATGGACCGGCAGATCCGCGACTGGGCGCTGCGGTTCAACGCGGAAGGGCCCGAGGGACTGATCGACCGCAAGGCGCCCGGCTCGAAGCCGAAGCTCACGCCGGAGCAACTCTCCGCGGTCGTGCGTCTGGTGGAGGACGGCCCGATCCCGGCGATCCATGGGGTGGTGCGCTGGCGGCTGGTGGACCTGGTCGGTTGGATCCACGACGAATGCGGCGTGTCGCTGGGCCCCAGCAGCCTGGGCAAGATCCTGAAGAAGCTGGGCTATGCACGATTGTCGGCCTGCCCGAAACATCACGCGCAGAACGCGACCGCGCTGGAGGCCTTCAAGGCGAACTTTCCCCCTGCGGATCCAAAAAATCCGTGACCGGCTCCCGGCCGGGACCCCGCTTGAGATCTGGTTCGAAGACGAGGCCCGCATCGGCCAGAAGAACAAGATCACCCGCCGCTGGGCGAGGCGAGGAACGCGTCCCTCCGCGCCGAAGGATCAGCGCACCAAATGGGCCTACATCTTAGGCGCGATCTGTCCGGAGAAGGGAACCGCCGCCGGGCTGGTGATGCCCTACTGCGACAGCCAGGCGATGAACGAGCACCTGAAGGAGATCAGCGCCCAGGTCGAACCTGGCCACCACGCCGTCGTGCTGCTCGATCAGGCCGGGTGGCACATCTCCCAGGCGCTCAGAACGCCGGCGAACATCACCCTCCTGCCGCTTCCGGCAAAGGCCCCGGAGCTCAATCCCGTCGAGAACCTCTGGCAGTTCATGCGCGAGAACTACCTCGCGAACCGGATCTTCCAGAACTACGACGACATCGTCGATCACTGCTGCGCGGCCTGGAACAAGATCGCCGACCAGCCCTGATCGCGGCCAAGCTGCGGCCGACCCGGAGGCGGCTTCGCGCGAAATCCGGCGGTTCCTCCGGCGGGCGGTCATGGCCAACGACTGCTCCTTGATCTGCGCGCCGGAGGGCATCCGGAAGACCTCTTCGCTGTTCGCCGACCATCAAAGGCTCCAAGGCGCGTTGGAGCTTCAGACCCGCTCGATCCCGTCGATGTATGCCTTCGCCGATTACGAAGCGGCTGAGGACAAGTGCCGGGCCTTCAACGAGGTGCAGGAGCAGCGGCGCCCGTCCAAGGCGGTCTACTACGGTGTGGTGCTGCCGAGCTTCTCCAAGGCTTACAAGGAGGCACGGGCAACGCTGGGCCTCGGCGAAATCACCGCCGAGATGGCGGCGGGAGCGGGATACGCCAACCTCTGGGATGCGGTCGCCACCATCCAGCCCATGGTGATGGGCGAACTTAAGGCTCGCGACCGTCGGATGTGGAACGAGATCGGATCGCGTAAGCCCGTGTTCTTCACCGTTCACGATGTCGCCCAGCGGTGGACGTTGACCACACCCACCCGGCTGATGTGGGCGGAAAACTTTTGGATCGGCCGCATGGATGACGCTGGTCACAAGCGGGCCTGCCGCAAGGCCACGGCCTTGGGGCTGCTGGTCCATCCACCTCGAGGACGCCTTCCATCGGATCGGCCGCCGCCACCAAAAGCCGAAGCG
>CBJNAS010000458.1:0-2820 GCA_966434565.1 uncultured Phenylobacterium sp. | reverse complement strand
CGGCGATGACCCGGGCCGCGGAGCTCGCTCCAACCCGGAGCACTCTGGGGAGCATCGCCGCCCCGGCGCCTCAACGGCCGACCCGTGGCCGGGGGAGGGATGCTGAATCTATGCGGTTGCGGCAGCCCGAATATGTTCAAGGTGGGCCGAAGCACTCACGATCCGAACCGGCACCGCGCTCATGCGCGGCAGGCCGGTGATCGGGTCGAACTCCACCTCGTTCGAGAGCAGGCGTCCGGTGTTGCCGCCGAGGTGGTCGGGGTCGTCCTCGCCGGGCGACGCACCGAAGCCGTGCGACATCGAGACCACGCCGCGGCGCAGGCTGGCCTCGGCCTTCACGTGGGACTGGATCACGCCGTAGGGCGAGCGGATGACGACGGGCTCGTCCTCGCCCAGGCCCAGCGCGGCCATGTCGTCGGGATGCATAAAGGCCGGATTGCGTCCGTCCCCGGCGAGCTCCGGAATACGGCGGCCGAATGAGTTGAGCACGCGGTTCATCCGGCGGGTGATGAGGCGGTAGGGGAAGTCCGGATCGTCGAGCGGCGGCGTCGCGCGGACCTGCGCCAGCTCGTCGATCATCAGCGGCGCCGCGAGCTCCAGGCGCGCCGCATTGCCGGGATCGCGCGCGGCGACCGTCTCGTGGATGTCGAAGAGGGCGCCGTCTGGATTCTGCTTGATGACGTCGAGGGGGATGCGTGAGCAGGCGTGCGAACGGGCGATGATCTCGTCGGTGCTGGGTTTCGGCCCCGCCGGATCGAGGTCGAAGGCTGCCGGCGGGTGTTCCGCCTGCGGCCCGTTGCCGAACATCTGGTTGACGCGGATCTTGAATCCGAGCCGCCGGGCGAGCCCCCAGAACAGCTCCCAGTCCTCGATGACGTCGGCCTCCGCCGGCGGATCAACAAGGGCCGGCGTATAGGCGGCGAACGGCTGCTCGAAGCCACGCGTCGTGCCGTAGTACTTAACGCTCTCGGGCATGTAGGTCGTCGCCGGCGTCTCCAGCGTGAGCTTGGGTGCGATGACGTAGTGCGACAGCTCGGCCGTCGCGGTCATCTCGGTGTCGAGGGTGACCAGCAGGTCGAGCGACTTCAGCGCCTCGAAGGTCTTGGTCTGGTCGGGCCAGGCCATCATCGGATTGCCGCCGACAACGATGAGGGCGCGCACCTGGCCTTCGCCGGGCAGCAGGATCTCGTCGGCCAGGGCCGCGGCCGAGAGCCCGCTTGCGCAGGCCCCCAGCCCGCGGACCCGCAGCCGGGGCTCGAAGCCCCAGCCCTGGAAGGGCGGCCAGGGTTGCGCCTTGGCCTGGAAGGCCGGCAGCA
Source organism: uncultured Phenylobacterium sp. (assembly GCA_966434565.1). Classification (GTDB taxonomy): domain Bacteria; phylum Pseudomonadota; class Alphaproteobacteria; order Caulobacterales; family Caulobacteraceae; genus Phenylobacterium. The sequence continues at coordinate 1,504 of CBJNAS010000458.1, read as the reverse complement.
GCACGTTGGGCTTGCTCACGGGCTCGCCCTCGCGCAGCCAGCCCCCGCACAGGCTGGTCAGGCACAGGGCCAGGTATTCCGTCAGCGTCGAGTGGGTCGAGAAGCTCGGGCCGGTGCCGCAGCTGACGCCAGCGCGCCGCGCCGCGCCGAAGGTCCGCGCCGCCGTCAACAGGTCCTCGACCGGCACGTCCGCCCGCTGCGTCACATAGGCCGGGTCGAACGGCGCGACCGCCTCGCGGAGCGCCTCGATCCCCTGGGTCTCAGCGGCGACGAAGGCGTGGTCGTACAGACCCTCCGCCAGGATGATGTGGATCAGGCCCGCCAGCAGGGTCGGATCCTCGCCCGGCCGCGGCTGGAGGTGGATGTGCGCCCGCTTGGCGGTCTCGGTCCTGCGCGGGTCGATGACGACTACCTTCGTCCCGCGGCCGACCATCTCCTTCAGCATCTGGCCGGGGTTCTGGCCGGGGAAGCCGGGCGACTTGCTGATCACCGGATTGATGCCCACCATCAGCCAGGCGTCGGCGGCCGCCATCCGCGGCTGGCCCGCCTGCCACATGCCGTGCATGGCCAGGGCGATGAGGATGCCGGGCTTGTCGATCGATCCCGCGGTGAAGAACATCGGCGAGCCGAGCGCGCGCAGCCAGCCTGCGGCGATGCCGTAGCTGGCCACATAGGGCACGGAGCCCATGCCGGTGTAGATGGCCACGCTGCGCGGGCCGTGCTCGGCGACGATCGCGCGCAGCCGCTCGGCGATCTCGTCCATCGCCGCCTCCGCGCCGATCGCGCCGAAGCTGCCGTCGGCCTGGCGGCGTTGCGACCGCAACAGCCGCGCGGGGCCGTAGTGCTGGGCGGGCAGGGCGCGGCCCTTGGGGCAGGTGTAGCCGCCGTAGAGCGGCGCGCGCGGGTTGCCGGCCACCTTGGTCGCCCGGCCGTCCTCCACCGTCACCAGGATCGGGCAGAAGGCGGTGCACAGGCGGCAGAGGCTCGCGCGCACGTCGCGGTTGGATCCGAAGTCTTCGTGGGCGGGCCGGTTCATCCCAAGGCTTCCTTCCTCATGGTCCCGATCGCCCCGGACTTCGCCGAAAGCGGCCGCGCCCCGGCGAACTCCGCGATCCGGGCGTTAATCGACGATGCGCTTCGCCGCGCGGTCGCGGTCGAGGCTGGCGTCGAGATAGCGGCCGACCTTGTAGTCGCCCACGATGGTCGTACGTTGCGCCACCCGCGTGTCGCCGGGGTCGACTCCCGCCGCCGAGTGGATCACCCGCCAGTTGTCCCAGACGATCACGTCGTCCTTCCCCCATTTGTGGAAGTAGGCGTACTTCGGGTCGGTGAGATGCCGGGCGAGCGTCTCGAGCAGCGCGTCGCTCTCGGCCCGGTCCATGCCCAGGATGTAGCGGGAGTGCATGGGCGAAAGCTTCAGCACCTTGCGGCCGGTCTCGCGCTGGGTGATCACCAGGGGGTGCACCGAGGGCGGAAAGTCGTAGACCTTGTCGCCCTTGGCCAC
>CBJNAS010000457.1:0-2830 GCA_966434565.1 uncultured Phenylobacterium sp. | reverse complement strand
GCAGCGCGCTCACGCGCCGCGACGCCACGCGCTGACCGTCGCGCAGCAGCTCGACCTCGTAGTCGATCGACGCCTCGGCCGATCCCGCGCGCAGGAAATAGCCGTGCAGGGAATGCGGCTGCTTGCCCGGGGTGAGGCGCGCCGCCGCCAGCAGCGCCTGGCCGACCACCTGGCCGCCGTAGAGGGTTCCGCCAGGGTTGACCTGCCCGCGACCGCTGCGAAAGCGCGCGGGCCCGACCTGCTCGAGGGCGGCGAAGTCCCGCGCCGTGAAGACGGAAGCCGTCAAAGCGGCGCCGACCGCCTGCCCGCGCCGCGAAACACGGTCAGGCCGGCCCCTGCGGGAACCGCCGGTCGAACACGTTCTCGGCGATCCGGTTGAGCAGGACTTCGATCGCGCCGCCGGCGATCATCCAGCCGCGCGTCCGGCGCAGGCAGTATTCGACCAGGCCGTCCTCGCTGTAGCCGGCGCCACCCATGATCTGCATGGCCTCGTTGGCGCACTCGAAACCGGCGCGATTGCAAGCCGCCTTGGCGATGGCCGTCTCTTCCGGCGAGGGGAAGCCGGCGTCGGCATTGGCGGCGGCGCGATAGAGCAGCAACTGGGCGGCGTCGAGCTTGATCTTCATCTCGGCGAACTTCCACTGGAGCCCCTGGAATTCGCAGAGATGGCGCCCGAACTGCTTGCGCGTCTTGGCGTGCTCCACCGCCCGGTCGAAGGCGTAGCGGCCGAGCGCCAGGCTGCGGGCGGTGTTGCCGATCCGCTCGACATTGAAGCCGGACATCTGCTTCTTGAAGCCGCCCGGCCCCAGCAGGACCTTCTCCTTCGGCACATAGACGTTGTCGAAGAACAGGGGATTCCACTCCTCCCCCGACATGAAGCGAACCGGTTTGCCGAAGGTGAAGCCCTCCTGGCCGCGCTCGATCAGCACCGAGCCGATGTTGCCGGTGCCCGGGCCGTAGCGCACGTACACGAGGAACACCGTAGCGTGCAGCCCGTGGGTGGTGAAGATCTTCTGCCCGCTCACCCGGAAACCGTCGCCGTCCGGGGTGGCCGTGGTGGTCAGCTCGGTGACCGCCGAGCCCGCGCCTGGTTCCGTCATGGCCACGGCGATCAGGCCGTCGCCCTTGAGCAGCGGCGCGAGGTAATCGGCCTGCTGCTGCTCGCTGGCGAACTGCGAGAAGGTGCGGATCGCGCCGAAATTCCCCGCCTGGACCACGTCCGCCGAACGCGGGCACACCGCGGCGACCTGCTCGATCGCGATCACCGCGTCCATCAGCGTGCCGCCCACGCCGCCCTTGTCCTCGGCGACGGTGATGCCCAACAGGCCCTGCTCGGCCATGTCGCGCGCCACGTCCCACGGATAGTCGTCCGAATGCGCCCGCTCCAAGGCGTCCTTGGCGAGCCGCCGTTGAGCGAATGCGGCGACAGCGTCGCGGAACAATCGTTGTTCTTCGGAGAGATCGAAATTCATAGGTCTCTTCCAGCGAAGCGGTATGGTCCGCGCATAGACCAAATGTTTTCGGCGAGCGAAGCTGCGGTTTCGGAACCACGCAATCGTTCACATCCGCGATGGGTCGAACCGGGCGGGGGCCTCGGATTGACACCGGCCGCGCCCGCCGTCCAGCGCGTCTTGCGCCCCCCGCTCAATCGACGACGGCCTGCCGCTTGATCCGGAGAAGTTCGGGGACCAGCGCGGTGGAGGACCAGCGGGAGTCCCGTGTTTCGGTGACGCCCGAGAGGTCGTCCAGTGCGGCGAAGTCGATTTCGCCTTCCGCCGTGACATCCGTGGGCGCCGACTCCACCAGGAAGGTGCGGCGGACCCGTCCACCCCCCGCCGAAAGGATGATCCCGGTGCGGTCGCAGCGGTCGCTGACCAGCCAGCCCAGCGCCGGCGCCACGCGGTCCGCCGACATCAGCTCCTCGAAATCCTCGTTCAGGGCGTGGCGCGACATTTTCGTGCGTGCATAGGGCGAGATGGCGTTGATGCGCACCTCGGTCTTGCGCAGCTCGACGGCGAGCGCGCGCATGAATCCCATCAGCGCCATCTTGGAGGCGCCATAGACGCTCTGCCCTTCCCCGCCGAACAGACCCGCGGCGGAAGTGGTCAGCACGATGCGGCCATAGTTCTGCGCGCGCATGCGCGGGAGCGCCGCCAGGACCGGCGCGATGGAGCCGTAGAAGTTGACCGCCATCACTTCCTCGAAAACGGCCATGTCCACCGTCTCTACCGGCAGGGCGCGTGAAACCGCGGCGTTGGCGACGAGGACGTCAAGGCGGCCGAAGACGTCGAGGGCGTGCTCGACCATGGCCTTGCCGCTCGTCTCCAGCTCGACGGAATGGTGATCCGCGACCGCCTCTCCGCCGGCGGCGCGGATCTCGGCGACGACCTCCTGGGCCGAGGACGGCTTGCCAGGATGGATGCGATTGTTGACCACCACCTTGGCGCCGCGTCGCGCGAGCCACTTGGCGTAGGCGGCGCCCAGGCCGCCGCCGGCTCCGGTGACGATGGCGACGCGGCCGCTGAAATCGAGCGTCATGGCTTCCTCCGTGTCACGCCGCGTTCCATGGGGCGCTCACGGCCGATCCCCGGCTCTCGCGCGGCGCGGGGCGGCGGCGACCGCCAGGACAGCACGCCCGCCGGAGCCTGTGAAGCCGCCCGGCGCAGCGCCCCCGATCGCATCTGTGATCATCGCCGGGCGGCGCCGGGGCTCGGCTTGGCGCCCCCGGCCGTGGGTCTAGGCTCACCGCCAAGACCAGCGGGCATATCGAGGTGCGACATGGCGGACGGGGCGGAACAGCGGTTGGCGGGCAAGGTGGCGGTCGTCACCG
>CBJNAS010000456.1:0-2837 GCA_966434565.1 uncultured Phenylobacterium sp. | reverse complement strand
ACCGGGTCGACGTGATCCTGGTGCAGGAGGTGGCCGAGGGCGAGCACCGCATGGCCGCCGAGACCGTGCTGCGCAACGCCCGCGTGCTGGCCGTGGGCCGCAACTTCGCGCCAGGCAAGGCCGCCTCGGGCCTGCCGGATCCGATCGGGCTCACCGCGCCCAAGACCATCACCCTGGAAGCGCCGCCGCACGACGCCGAGCGCCTGTTCGTCGCCGCGCGCCTTGGCGAGCTGCAGCTGGCGCTACGCGGCGTCGGCGACCTCGCCGCCCCGCAGGACACCGCGCCCGTCTGGGCCGGCGAGGTGTCGGACGCCACCCGGCTGCGCCGCGGCGGCGCGCAGCCGAACAGCCTGGCCGCGGCGCTGTCGGCCGCCCCCAGGCTGGCCGCCCCCCTGCCCGCCCCCGCCGGGAAGCGCGAACCGGCCGTGACCGTGCTGCGCGGCGTCCAGTCCGGAACCCCCTCGTGACGCGGCTTGCGCAGGCGCGGTTCGCCGTCGTCGCCGGCCTTGCGCTCGCCTTCGCCCTGCCCGCGCTCACCGGCGCCCGCGCCGCCGCGCCGATCGAGGCCCGGGCCGCAGCCAGCGTCGCCGTCGAGGTCGACCGCTCCTATGCGATCGAGCTGGGGGAGCCGGCCCGGACCGTGTACGTCGCCAACCCGCAGATCGCCGACGTCCAGGTGGGCGAGCCCCGCCGCGTCGTCGTGGTCGGCCGCAAGCCCGGCGGCACCACCATCTACGTCACCGCCGCCGACGGCGCGGTCAGCGCCTATGCGATCACCGTTCTGCGCCCGCTGCGCCCGGCGCTGGAGGCGGTGAAGGCCCGCGCGCCGAACGCCGACCTGCGCGTCAGCGGCGCGCCGCACGGCATGGGCGTCAGCGGCCAAGTGGAGACCCCGCGCGAAGCCGCCGCGGTGAAGGCCGCCGCCTCGCAGTTCCTCGACGACAAGGAGAGCCTGGCCTTCGACGTCGGCGTCACCGGCGACATGCAGGTCAACCTGCAGGTCCGCATCGTCGAGGTCTCGCGCCAGGTCTCGCGCACCCTGGGCTTCAACTGGAGCAGCCTGAGCAACAACGGCGGGACCATCCTGGGCGTCGCCACCGGCCGCGACTTCACCGCCGTGGCCGGCGCGGCGGCGGCCTTCACCCGCAACAGCGCGCTCAACCCGGCGGATTCCATCCGGTTCGGCTACCGCAGCCCCGGCGGCCACACCAACCTGAACGGCGTGCTGGACGCGCTACAGACCGAGGGCATGGTCAGCGTGCTGGCCCAGCCGAACCTGACGGCGGCGTCCGGCCAGACCGCGAGCTTCCTGGCGGGCGGCGAGTTCCCCGTCCCGGTGGCGCAGGATCGCAACAACAACATCACCGTCGAGTGGAAGAAGTTCGGCGTGGCGCTGGACTTCACCCCGGTGGTGCTCGACCCCGGCCGGATCAGCGTCAAGGTCCGCCCCGAGGTCAGCGAGATCAGCGACAACGGCGCGGTCACCATCAACAACCTGAAGATCCCGGCCATCGCCGTGCGCCGCGCCGAGACCACCGTGGAGCTGGCCAGCGGCCAGAGCTTCGCCATCGCCGGCCTGTTCCAGAACAACATCACCAAGACGGTGAACCAGTTCCCCTGGCTCGCCGACCTGCCGCTGTTCGGCGAGCTGCTGCGCTCGACCAGCTTTACGCATGATCAAAGCGAGCTGGTCATCATCGTCACGCCCTACATCGTGCGGCCCGTCAGCCAGGCGGCGGCGCTGCACACGCCCGCGGACGGAACCGTGTTCGCCAACGAGCTGGAAGAGATCGTCCTGGGCCGCGTCGCCGGCCTGCCGCAGGAGCACCCGCACCTGAAGGGCCCGGCCGGCTTCATCCTGGAGGACGCGCCATGAGGCGGTCACGTGGAAAGCCCCCTCCGTCTCGCGCCTTGCGGCGCGATCCACCTCCCCCGCCTGCGGGGGAGCTGTCGCCGAAGGCGACTGAGGGGGCGTTCGGCCGCACCCTGGCCCTCGCCGCCGCGCTGGCCGGCGCCCTGCTGCTCGCCGCCTGCGACCACCTGCGTGAGGCCGAGGCCGCCGGGCCGGCCTGCCCCAGGGCCGCCGCCCCCGCCCTGCCGCTGGGCTGCGCCAACCTCGCCAACCTGCAAGCCATGGTGGCGGACCCGGCCGACCTGACGCGCGGCCGCCCCATGACTCCGGCCTCGGGGGCGCGCCTGTCGCGGGCCATCGAGGACTACGAGCAGCCGCCGGCCAATGCCTCCACCGCGCCGGACAAGACCCGGGAGACGATGCGATGACCGCCAATGCGCTCGCCAGGTCGCTGCAGAAGGAATTCGAGCGCACCGACCGGCCGCAGGCGATGATCTACACCCGCGACCCGGACTGCGAGGGCATCGTGCGCCAGTCCCTGCGCGACCTGCCCCGCAACGCCGCCCTGTTCCGCGCCGAAGGCCTGCGCGCCGCCGCCGCCGAGATCGCCGACAAGGGCTCGCCCGCCCTCTTGGTGGTCGACCTCAGCGGCGAGAGCGAGGCCGTCGACCGGGTGCGCGAGCTCTGCTCCATGTGCGAGCCCTCCACCCAGATCGTCGTGCTGGGCGAGGAAAACGACATCCGCCTCTACCGGGCCCTGCTGGAAGCCGGCGCCTCGGAGTACTTCTTCAAGCCGCTGGTCTCGGCCGTGGTGGCGCGATCTCTGCGCAAGCTGCTGCTGGGCCAGGAGGGTCCGGTGGCCGGCGCGCGCACCCGCCAAGTCGGCTCTTTGGTCGGCGCCCACGGAGGATGCGGCTCCACGACCGTTGCCGTGGCCCCGGGAGAGATGCTTTCGTCCTCGCCGCCGCGCCCGGTGCTGATGCTG
>CBJNAS010000455.1:0-2847 GCA_966434565.1 uncultured Phenylobacterium sp. | reverse complement strand
CCGCGGGTTAGCCAACTTGCCTAAAGGCTCAGGCGTGACTAAGTTAGCTAACCGATGGAGGCTGAGATGCAGCTGGTCACGATCCACGCGGCCAAAACCAACCTTTCCAAGCTCATCGAAGCCGCGCTCGCTGGCGAGGAGGTCGTCATCGCCAAAGGAAGCACCCCAGTCGTTCGCCTCGTGCCCGTTGTGCGCGGGGCCTTCCAGGTTGGCCTGCTGAAGGGGCAGCTCGGTCACGGCCCTGACTTCTTCGAACCGCAGGACGAGGCCGACCTCCAGCTCTGGGAGGGCGGAGCTGAATAAGGTTCTCCTCGACACGCACGCATGGGCCTGGAGCCTTTCAGCAGACGAGCGTCTTTCAGAGGCGGCGCTCCGAGCCATCGCGTCGGCCGACGCTGTGTTCGTGAGCCCTATCAGCTTCTTCGAAATCGCGCAGAAGGTCCGGTTGGGCAAATGGCCGGAGATGAATTCCTTCGTCGCGGACCTGCCCGCATTGCTCGAACGGCAAGGAGGCCTCAGCGCTGACCTCGAGCCGGCGATCTGTATCGCCGCTGGCGTGATGGATTGGAGCCACCGAGATCCGTTCGATCGCCTGCTCGCCGCCACGGCCAGGCACTACGCCCTTCCGCTCGTATCGGCAGATGCAATTTTCGACGGCGTGGCGCCCCGTATCTGGTGAACCGCCAGAGCATTCCTCTTTGTTTTAGCATCAGCCGATAGGGGCAGCATCTCGTCGTTGTACACGGTCGTTCAGACTGTCCAAGATGGGTTCGGAAGCGTCGGTCAGAACGCCTCCAGCACGCCGCCATTCGCGTCGACGGCAGGCTCCCAGGCGAACCTAGGCTATTGGGGCGGTGGTTTCCAACGTCCTCAGATGGGTCGCGCTTTCGCGGAGGAGCGGAACTTCACCGTGACGCCAGCCGTCCCGTCTGGGCGAAGTAGTCGTCGATCGAGGCCGCGACCGCATCCACCAGCTGCGCCCGTTGGTCGGGGTCGCGCAAGCGCTGTTCGTCGGCGGGATTGGAGATGAAGCCCATCTCCAGCAGCACCGCCGGGACGTCCGGGGCGAGCAGCACCATGAAACCGGCGCTGCGCTGGCTGCGGCGCAGGAGGGGCGCGTGGCCGTCGAGCTTGCCGACCAGGCTCTCGGCGAACAGGGCGGAACGGTTCTTGGTGGCCCGCTGGGTCAGGTCGAAGAGGATGTCGCTGACACCGGGGTCGGCGGTCAGGCTGGCCTTCATGAACCAGTCGTCCGGCTTCACGAACCGGGTCGCCCGGGCGAAGGCCTTGTCGGAGAGGGTGTAGACGCTGGCGCCCTTCAGGCCGGCCTCCGGCCCGGAGTCCGAGTGCAGGGAGATGAACAGGTCGGCGTCGGCGCGCTGGGCCACGCGCACGCGGTCCTCCAGCGGAACATAGACGTCGGCCTCGCGGGTCATCACCACCTTGTAGCGGCCGGTCTTCTCCAGCTTCGCCTTGAGCGCCTGGGCGGCGGCCAGGTTGATGTCCTTCTCGATGCTCAGCGCGCCGTGGGCGCCGGGATCGTGGCCGCCGTGGCCGGCGTCGATCACCACCACCTTCTTCAGCGGCAGGGGCGCGCGCAGCTGCACGGCCGGCGCGCGGCGCATGCTGGTCAGCTGGACCGCGTTCGGATCGGCAGGGGCGATGTCCACCACATAGCGGTAGTGGTCGACGCCGTCGGCGGGCGGCAGCAGGAAGCGGCGCTTGATGCGCGCGTCGGCGGCCAGGTCGATGCGCAGCCTGGCCCCGCCGGCCGCCTGGTCGGCGACCCAGGCCTTCACCAGACCCGCGCCGGCGCCCTGCGCCCCGCCGGTGGAGGCGCCCTCCAGCACCAGCACCACGCGCCGGTCGGCTGCTCCGTCGGCCAGCACCTTGCCGGTGGCGGCATGGTCCAGGTCTACGACGATCCGCGTCTGCGCCGCATCGCCCCCCAGCCGCACCTTCAGCAGGCTCGCGGCGACGGGGGCCGCGTGCGAGACCGCCACCGCCGCAAGACCCGCGCTCGCCAGCACGGCGACGAGGAGCCCCCGCGGCCTCCCGCCCACAACCTGCCTCAAGCGACTGAACATGGCCGCCAACCTAGTCTCGCCATCGTCCGACAGAAGACATCATTTAGCCGCATCCGGGTAGCCGAGCGGTTAACGAGACCTTTCCGTCCTGCGCGATTCCACCTTGCCCTATCGGGGGCGCTTCCAATTTTCGGCCCAGTGTTGCAAAGTCCGCCCGCGTGACGAGCCGCCCCGGCTTCGAGCAGGGCGAAGTCGCGCGAGCAAGCCAGCGTCGCGCACGGCCTTCGGCTGCGACGCATCCACCGATCGCGCCTGATCCAGGCGCGCTGGGAACACACCTGATGAGCTGCGCAGCTCAAGCCTTTGTCGGCCCAGAAGCCGCCCGGGACGCCGAATTCGGCTCCCCGCAGGCGCCGGCGCGCGCTCGTCCCACAAGCCGGCAGCGCGGAGCGTGCACGCCCGCCGCGCGCCGTGGAGATCCGATTGATGACAAAGACTATGCTGATCGACGCCGCCCACGCCGAAGAGACTCGCGTGGTGGTGGTCGACGGGAATCGCGTCGAGGACTTTGATTTTGAAAGTCAAAATCGCAAGCAGCTGCGCGGGAACATCTATCTCGCGAAGGTGACGCGCGTCGAGCCGTCGCTGCAGGCCGCCTTCATCGAGTATGGCGGCAACCGCCACGGCTTCCTCGCCTTCAACGAAATCCATCCCGACTATTACCAGATCCCGTTGGCCGACCGCGAAGCCCTGCTGCGCGAGGAGGCCGAGGAGGACGACGAGCCGCACGAGCCCCGTAGCCGCGCCGCCGCCGACGAGG
>CBJNAS010000454.1:0-2853 GCA_966434565.1 uncultured Phenylobacterium sp. | reverse complement strand
TCCTACAAGGTCTCCGGCGGCCTGCACGGCGTCGGCGTCTCGGTGGTCAATGCGCTGTCCGACTGGCTGCGGCTGAAGATCCACCGCGGCGGCCTGACCCACGAGATGGAGTTCCGTCGCGGCGATCCGACCGCGCCCCTGGCGGTGACCGGGACCTCGCCCAAGCGCGAGAACGGCGAGTTCCTGAGCGGCACGGAGGTCACCTTCCTGCCCTCTACGGACACCTTCAGCCACATCGAGTTCGACCGGAAGACCCTGGAGCACCGGCTGCGTGAGCTGGCCTTCCTCAACTCCGGCGTGACCATCTGGCTGAAGGACCACCGCGAGGCCGAGCCCTTCGAGGAGGTCATGCATTATGACGGCGGCATCGAGGCCTTCGTGCGCCACCTCGACAAGGCCAAGTCCCCGCTGATCAAACAGCCGATCGTCGTCCGCGGCCGGCGCGAGAACGTGGAGCTGGACCTGTCGCTGTGGTGGAACGACGGCTACCACGAGAACGTCCTCTGCTTCACCAACAACATCCCGCAGCGCGACGGCGGCACCCACCTGGCGGCCTTCCGCTCGGCCCTGACGCGGATCATCACCGGCTACGCCGAAAGCTCGGGCACGGCCAAGCGCGAGAAGGTCTCCGTCTCCGGCGAGGACGCGCGCGAGGGGCTGACCTGCGTGCTCTCGGTCAAGGTGCCCGACCCGAAGTTCTCCTCCCAGACCAAGGACAAGCTGGTCTCCTCCGAGGTGCGCCCGGCGGTCGAGGGGCTGGTGAGCGAGGGGCTGTCGACCTGGTTCGAGGAGCATCCCAACGAGGCCAGGCTGATCGTCCAGAAGATCGCTGAGGCCGCCGCCGCCCGCGAGGCCGCCCGCAAGGCGCGCGAGCTGACGCGGCGCAAGTCGGCGCTGGACGTCACCAACCTGCCCGGCAAGCTCGCCGACTGCTCGGAGAAGGATCCCTCGAAGTCGGAGATCTTCCTGGTCGAGGGAGACTCGGCCGGCGGCTCGGCCAAACAGGCGCGCAACCGCGAGAACCAGGCGATCCTGCCGCTCAGGGGCAAGATCCTCAACGTCGAGCGCGCCCGCTTCGACAAGATGCTGTCGTCCGACCAGGTCGGCACCCTGATCACCGCCCTTGGCGCCGGCATCGGCCGCGACGACTTCGACATCGGCAAGATCCGCTACCACAAGATCGTCATCATGACGGACGCCGACGTCGACGGCGCCCACATCCGGACCCTGCTGCTCACCTTCTTCTACCGGCAGATGCCGGAGGTGATCGAGCGCGGCTACCTCTATATCGCCCAGCCGCCGCTCTATAAGGCGGCCAAGGGCAAATCCATCCGCTACCTGAAGGACGACCCCGAGCTCGAAGCCTACCTCGTGGCCGAGGGGACCGACCAGGCCCACCTCGACCTCGCCTCCGGCGAGCGGCTGGCCGGCCAGGACCTGATCGCCCTGGTTCAGACCGCCCGCGCCGCGCGCGCCAACATCGAGCGCCTGGCCGCCCGCGCCCCGGCCTTCGCCATCGAGCAGGCGGCGCTGGCCGGCCTGTTCGGCGAGGGCGGCGACCCGGCCGCGGCGGCGGGCCGCCTCGACCTCTACGCCGAGGAAGGCGACGGCGCCTGGTCCGGCGAGGTCGCCGCCGGCGGCGGTTACGCCTTCAGCCGCGTGCGCCGCGGCGTCTCCGAGCGCCTGGTGCTGGACGAGCTGCTGCTGCACGCCGCCGACGCGCGCCGCCTGGCCGAGCGCGCCAAGGAGCTGGGCCAGGTCTTCTCCGCCCCGGCCACCTATGTCCGCAGGGACCGCCAGGCCACGGTGCGCGGCCCCCTCGACCTGGTGAACGCCGTCATGGACCACGGCCGACGGGGACTCTCCATCCAGCGCTACAAGGGCCTGGGCGAGATGAACCCCGAGCAGCTGTGGGAAACCACCCTGGACGCCGACGCCCGCACCCTGTTGCAGGTCAAGGTCAGCCACGCCGACGACGCCGACGACATGTTCACCCGGCTGATGGGCGATCTGGTGGAGCCGCGCCGGGAGTTCATCCAGGAGAATGCGCTGGACGCGGAGGTGGATGTTTAGAGCCGTCCCGCGGCTTTGAGCGAAACCTCGATATCGGGAAGCGACCGCAACAGCAGATAAGGATCGGCCGGCGAGGCAAGAAAGCCCCGCCGCCGCCAGAATCCGATCGCGTCCTCGTCGATCGCCCGGACGAGGACCGCGCGGCCGCCGGTCAGGCGCGGGCCGAGCGCCGCCCGCTCCAGGGCATGACCGACGAGCGCCGTGCCGACGCCACGCCTACAATAGGCCAGGTCGATCGCGAGCTGACCGAGCAGCAGGCACGGAATGGGGTTTGGCGGCTGGCCGGTCCGGATTTTCCTGGGCAGCACGGCCGGCTCGACGGCGGTCGGCGACAGCCCGTAGTAGCCGCCCACCCGGTGCTCGTCGTGAACGACCACCACCACGGTGAAGCCGTTCCGCTGGTTGGCGAGGGCGCGGGTCTTGAGCCATGCGTTCAGCGCCGGCTTGCCGCAGTCGAAGCCTGCGAGATCATGGTCGGCGGTGAGGACTTCCGGCGCGGAAATCGGCAACTACTGGTCCCAGGGCGCTCGGCGCTTCAGCAACTCCACCATCTCGGGCACGGCCTGCGGGGGCGCGTCGAGGGTGGCCTTGAAGGCTTCGAAATCGGCGGGATCCAGCCGCACGGCGGACTGTTCGAGCAACACCTCTTCTGCCGCCCTTACGGCCGCTTCGCGCACGAAGGCGGTTCGCGAACGGCCGCGCATGCCTGCTGCGCGGTCGATGATCGCCAGGTCCTGCTCTGGCAGGCGCATGGAAAGCGGCGTGGCCATCGGGCGACCT
>CBJNAS010000453.1:0-2854 GCA_966434565.1 uncultured Phenylobacterium sp. | reverse complement strand
TTCCCACCAGACGTCGCCGTCGTCGGTCAGCGCCACGTTGGTGAAGATGCAGTTGCCGTGCAGCGCGTCGATCGCATGCCGGTTGGTCTCGATCCCGGTCCCCGGCGCCACCCCGAAGAAGCCCGCCTCCGGGTTCACCGCATAGAGCCGCCCATCCTCGCCGAAGCGCATCCAGCAGATGTCGTCGCCGATGGTCTCGGCCTTCCAGCCCGCCAGCGTCGGCTGCAGCATCGCCATGTTGGTCTTGCCGCAGGCGCTCGGGAAGGCCGCCGCCACATAGTGCGCCTGGCCCTCAGGCGGGGTCAGCTTGAGGATCAGCATGTGCTCGGCGAGCCAGCCCTCGTCGCGGGCCATCACCGAGGCGATCCGCAGCGCGAAGCACTTCTTGCCCAACAGCGCGTTGCCGCCGTAGCCGGAGCCGTAGGACCAGATCTCCCGCGTCTCCGGGAAGTGGACGATGTACTTCTCCTCGTTGCACGGCCAGGCGACGTCGGCCTGCCCGGGCTGCAGCGGCGCGCCCACCGTGTGCACCGCCGGCACAAAAAAGCCGTCCTCGCCGAGCTGGTCGAGGGCGGCCTGGCCCATCCGCGTCATGATCTTCATCGATACGGCCACATAGGCCGAATCCGTGATCTCCACCCCGATGGCGCTGATCTTCGAGCCCAGCGGCCCCATGCAGAAGGGCACGACGTACATCGTGCGGCCCCTCATCGCCCCTTTGAACAAACCGTCCAGCGTGGCCCGCATCTGCGCCGGATCGCGCCAGTTGTTGGTCGGGCCCGCGTCCATCTCCTCGCGCGAGCAGATGAAGGTGCGGCTCTCCACCCGCGCCACGTCCTTCGGGTCCGAGGCCGCATAGAACGAGTTCGGCCGCTTCTGCGGATTCAGACGCTTCAGCGTGCCCGCCGCCACCAGCTCATCGCTCAGCCGCGTCCATTCCGCCTCCGATCCGTCGCACCAGACAACCCGCTCCGGCTCCGTCAGCGCCGCCACCTGGCGCACCCACTCAACCAGAGACCGGTTCTTCGTCGGCGCAGGCTCCAGACCCGGCACGGTGGATTTCGACATCAAACTTACTCCGTGGCCCCGAATGATCGTGCGGCGCCAACCGGCCCCCGCTCGCCCATTATCGAACAACATCCCATGCAGAGCGCGAGCCCCTGCATTTCACGAGCCAGACCCATCGAGCCTTCACCGCACGTCAACGCACCGGCGGCTCATTGGATCAGCGGACCCGTTCACTTACGCTCGACCGAGCTTGCGCGCTCGCGTAGCGCATGCGGCGAGTGGCGTCACTACCTGTGAGGTTGAAATGACCACCTTAGTCACCGGTTCTGCGGGTTTTATCGGCTTTCACCTGAGCCGGCGCCTGCTCGAGCGCGGCGACGATGTCGTAGGCGTCGATTCGCTCACGCCCTACTACGATCCGGCGCTGAAGGCCGCCCGCCTGGCGATCCTCGAGCAGTCCCCGGCCTACCGCCACGCCAGGATCGACCTGGCCGACCGAGCGGCCGTGGCCGCCCTCTTCGCCGAGGTACGGCCCGGCCACGTGGTCAACCTGGCCGCCCAGGCCGGCGTCCGCTACAGCCTCGAGCAACCGGACGCCTATGTGGACGCCAACGTCGTGGGCTTCCTGAACGTGCTGGAAGGCTGTCGCGCGGTCCAGCCCCGGCATCTGGTCTACGCCTCGACGAGCTCGGTCTACGGCGCCCACGGCGCCTTGCCGTTCGACGTGCACGAGGCCGCCACCCACCCGATCACCCTCTACGCGGCCACCAAGATCGCCAACGAGGCGATGGCCCACGCCTACGCGCACCTGTTCGCCATCCCGTCGACGGGCCTTCGGTTCTTCACGGTATACGGACCCTGGGGGCGACCCGACATGGCGCTGTTCAAGTTCACCAGCGCGATCCTGAGCGGCCGGCCGATCGACGTCTACGGCGAAGGCCGCATGCAGCGCGACTTCACCTATGTGGACGATGTCGTCGACGGCGTCGTGGCCGCCATCGACCGGCCGGCGGCCGCCGATCCGGCGTGGGACCCGCTGGCGCCCGATCCCGCGACCAGCGGCGTCGCGCCCTGGCGCCTGCTCAACCTCGGCGCCTCGCGGCGTATCGAGCTGATGCGCTACATCGAGGTCCTGGAGGAAAAGCTCGGCCGCAAGGCCGAGCTGAACCTGATGCCGATGCAGGCGGGCGACGTCGCCCGGACCGAAGCCGACATCGCCGAAACGCGGACCGCCCTGGGCTATCAGCCCGCGACACCGATCGAAACAGGTGTCGGACGCTTCGTGGACTGGTATTTGGACTATTATGGACGCGTGTAGATCGACGGCCGGTCGGACGGCCTGGAGCGGCGCGCCCTAGAGCATTTTCCGCCGAAGCGGTTCCCGGTTCGGCGAGGAAAATGCTCTAAATCCAAGATATCTTGAGTGAAATTCAATTGAATTAAGTCGGATTTCGCTCTGGGGACGGGAACATGAGGAACTACAGCGGGGCGACGGCGCGCGACGCGCCGATCGGTAAGACGCAGGCCGAGCGCGGTTGGCGCCTGGTGCGGCGCGCGCCCGGCTGCGAGGCGCCCGAGGCCCGCGACCGGCCCGGCGCCCAGCGCGGGATGGCGATCGCCCTGATCGGCGCGGGCCTGTTCTGGCTGATGATCGCCGCGGGCGTGGCCTGGCTGTTGCATTAGTCAGGTCGGCGCACCCCGGGCCGAACGCCCCCTCAGTCAGCTTCGCTGACAGCTCCCCGCTGCGCGGTGGAGCATCTTGGCGCTTCAGTTCCTCCCCCGCTCCGCGGTGCAGGGCTATCGCATATGGGCGAGGAGGGAGAGAAGGAAGTCGTCGTCCCATCCG